>JAAYEH010000286.1 GCA_012728855.1 Rhodopirellula sp.
CTACTGGGCTACGAACGCGCGCGGCGAGGAGGTTCAGAAAACGCGCTGGCACTATCTCGCACCCGACGCGGATGATCTCAAACGCGAGGATTACGTATTGCAACTCTTACGCGAGCGATTTCACGAATGGCAAAGACAAGGGTACATTCCTAACCGCCGGATTGAACCGGGGGCAAAAACGACCGAGCCCATCAGAACTCGGGGATGGACGCACTGGCACCATTTGTTTACCCCGCGGCAACTGCTGGTGCATGGTTACTTGTCGTCGTTCGCGTTCGAGTCCGGCATGTCGAAGCGACAGATTGCGGCTTCTGTGCTCGCGATTGGCAGATCGGCCGATTGGGACTCAAAGCTCTCGAGGTGGTGGACCGACGCAGATCACGAAAAAGTTGTTCAAACGTTCAATAATCAAGCGCTGAATACGTTGGTCAGTTTCGGCGGACGTTCCGTGAACCTGCTTGACACCACTATTAAGGCGATGATTTCAAGTGTTCCCGTCCACGGGCGTGCAACGGTAATACCTTGCGATGCACGCAACCTGTCTGTAGAGAACGACATCTGGTTGACTGACCCCCCTTACGCGGACGCCATCAACTACCATGAGCTGAGCGAATTCTTCTTGGCATGGTACGAAAAGCACCTGCCGCGTCTGTTTCCGGAATGGTACACCGACTCAAAGCGCGCACTGGCGGTAAAAGCGGACGATCCGATTGAGTTCCGGCAAAGCATGGTCACTTGCTATCGGCGGCTCGTCGATCAAATGCCGGACCACGGGCTTCAGGTGGTCATGTTTACGCATCAGGATGCGGCTGTTTGGGCCGACCTGACAATGATCCTGTGGGCTGCCGGATTGCGTGTCACTGCAGCCTGGTGCATCGCGACCGAAACGCCCTGGGGCTTCAAAGCAGGCAACTACGTCCAGGGAACTGTTCTCTTGGTATGCCGAAAAAGGACGGACAACGAACCGGTGTTTTTGGATGAGATCAACCATCGGGTAGAAAGTGAAGTCCGCCGGCAATTGGACGAGATGCTGGAACTGGACGACGACAGCGATCCGAACTTCGCTGACGCCGACTACCAGCTCGCCGCCTACGCCGCTGCCCTGCGCGTGCTCACAGAGCGGCCTATCGAAGAGATTGACCCGGCGCGAGAGATCACTAGGATTCGACCGGCGGGCGAAGTTGGGCCCGTTGAAAAGCTCATCCGCAACGCGGTTAAGATCGCTTGCGACCACCTCGTGCCACAGGGGATCGACCGCGAGGTGTGGAAGACGCTTGCGCCGATGGAGCGGTTCTATCTGAAGGGCTTGGAAGTCGAAACGCACGGCGAGCACCGTAGCGGCGTCTACCAGGAACTGGCCCGGGGCTTCGGGGCCGCCGACTACGACGACCTACTGCAAAGCGATCGGGCCAACAAGACCCGCTTGAAGACGGCCAGCGAGTTCGGCCGGCGGATGCTTTCCGGCGAGGGCTTCGCGTCCTCTAAGGTCCGCCAGGTGTTGTTCGCCACGCACCAGGTCACACGGACGGAAGAGACTGCCAACGGGTTGAACTGGCTCAAGACGGAGCTGCCCGACTATTGGGCGGCGAGGGAAAGTCTCATCGAGATGCTGGACTGCCTCGGCCGGCTCGACCGCATAGCCGGCATGGATCACTGGAAGAAGGATTCCGAGTCGGCCCGGCTGCTCGCCGGCGCTGTGCGGAACGATCACGTCTGACAAGTATTGAGGCGACTTCTACGGAGGAGCGAGACGATGCACTGGCAGGAGCGGATTGTTGTTGATCCCGACGTGCTGGTCGGTAAGCCCATCATTAAGGGTACTCGCATGTCGGTCGAGTTTGTCGTCGACCTGCTCGGGCGGGGCTGGTCGGTGGAGCAGATCCTCTCCGAGTACGATCACCTGCGGCGCGAGGACATCCAGGCATGTCTGGCCTACGCGGGCGATATGCTCAAGTCGGAGCGGGTCTTCCTGGTACCCCATTGAGGCGCGATTTATGCGAATCATCGCCAACGAAAACATCTCCGCGCGGGTTCTCGATGAGTTGCGTGCAAGAGGCCATGACGTGCTTTCGGTAAAGGAGTCGATGCGTGGAGCAAAGGATCCGGAGGTTCTCTCGCGCGGCCAGGCCGAGCAGCGTGTGGTGGTCACCCACGACAAGGATTTCGGCGAACTCGCATTTCGCTTCGGCTTGCCCGCGGAGTGTGGCATCGTCCTGTTTCGTCTCGCGGGCGACACCCCCGAAGCCGACCACCGGCGAATGGTCGACGTGCTTGAATCGCGCGCGGAGTGGACGGGGCATTTTTCCGTGGTAGACGACGAGAAGATCCGCGTCAGGCCGCTACCGAGCGCCTCGGCCGGTGGGCATTCCAGCAGCGATTCATGAACGGTTCAACCGGATCCATCCAGCGCTTTTCGTCTCGGCGACAGCCGCTCGACCGTTCGTTCCTCTGCGCGCGGCTTGACGGCGCCCGGCGCTACGACCGTATCGCGGGATACTTCTGCTCGTCGCTGTTGGAGGTCGCCGGCGAGCAACTCGAAACGATGGCGGGTGAGGTCCGCATGGTCTGCAACTCGGACCTGACCCGGGCCGACGTGGAGACCGCCCGGGCCGCCCAGATGGCGGTTCGCCGCGATTGGTGTGCCTTTGAACCGGAGAGACTGCTGGATGACTTGGCGGGGGCCGGAGCCCGTGAGCGATACGCTCGGCTGTTCAAGCTGCTCCACAGCGGAAAGCTCCAAGTCCGCGTGCTTCCCGACAGTGCTTTCGGCCTGGTTCATGGCAAGGCCGGCGTGATCACGATGGCCGACGGCTCGAAAACCTCCTTCATGGGCAGCGCCAACGAGTCGCGCAGCGCCTGGCGAATGAACTACGAGCTGGTTTGGGAAGACACGAGTCCGGAGGCAATTGCGTGGGTGCAGGAGGAGTTTGACGCGCTGTGGGGTTCGCCGGCGGCCGTGCCGCTGGCGGAGTTCGTGGTCGAGGACATCGCCCGGCTTTCGGAGCGGAAGCTGGTGCGGACCGTGAGTGAGTGGGTGGGCGGGGAGGATGCGACGCGCGATCCGGCGCCTGCTGTGATCGAATCCCCCGTTTTTCGCCAGGAAGTCGGACTGTGGGAGCACCAGAAATACTTCGTGCAGTTGGTTTTCGAAAACCACCACGGCCCGATGCAGAAGGCTCGCTTTGTGCTCGCCGATCAGGTGGGCCTCGGGAAGACTCTGCAACTGGCCATGTCGGCCCTGTTGATCGCACTGACCGGCGAGAAGCCCATTCTGGTGATCTGCCCCAAGACGTTGCTTTGGCAATGGCAAGGCGAGATGCGAGACCTGCTGGAAATGCCCTCGGCGGTTTGGGACGGCCGACACTGGATCGACGAACGCGGCATCGAGTATCCGACGAGCGGCCCCGAATCGATCCGCAAATGTCCGCGACGGGTGGGCGTGGTTTCCTCGGGCCTGATCACGCGAGGCTCCGAAGTTGTTGATCTTCTGCTGGGTCAAACCTACGACTGCGTGATCCTGGACGAGGCCCATCGCGCCCGGCGACGGAACCTGGGCGAGAATCGCGACGGCGAAGCGGCTCAGCCGAACAACCTGTTGAAGTTCATGTATGGCGTGGCCGAGAAGACGCGGAGCCTGCTCCTGGCGACGGCGACCCCTGTGCAACTGCGGCCCATCGAGGCGTGGGATCTGTTGGACGTGCTCAGCCGCAGCGATGAGAGCGTGCTGGGCAATGGATGGAGCCGCTGGCGGCGGACGCCGGATTGCCTCGACCTGATCATGGGCCGGGAAGAACTTCCGGACAGCGTCTCCGAGCAGTGGGAGTGGGTCCGTAACCCGCTGCCGCCCAAGTCGGAGCACAGGGATTTTGAGATCCTCCGTCGCCGGCTCGACATTGCCGATGACCAGGCGGTCGTCCCGGGCCAGGACCTCGACCGCTTGCGGCCGCCGGACCGATCGCGGCTTTCGGAGATGTTCCCGCGGTTCGCCCGGGAGCACCATCCCTTCATCCGCCGCATCGTTCGCCGCACTCGCGAGCAGCTAGAAAATCAGATCGACCCCGAGACCCACGAGCCCCTGCTTCAGAAGATCAGTGTGCGATTGCTGGGGGAGGGCGACAAGGATGCGA
>JAAYEH010000287.1 GCA_012728855.1 Rhodopirellula sp.
AAAATGTGCCTGTCCCCTTCTCCTCGCGAGGTTTTGGGTTAGGCGCTCAGACGGCGGCCGGACGCACGATCTCTCGGGAAAGGAAGATTCCCCAGTCAGAAAAAACTTGGCCCGAAAAAAGTTGCTTGCAGGTTCGCGCCGCAGTGCTAGGATGAACCGCAGACATCACGAATCGTTTCGTGGGTATCCGAAGAGCCTGCATTGAAGGCAGGTATCTAGACGGGCCCTTTTTTTTGTGTCGTTTCAACAAGTGAAGGAGTTCGAAGCCAGGTCCGGACAACTTGCAGGTGAAGGTGCTGGCGCTGGATCCGAGCAAGGGGAGCGATTCGAATCGGGGCGATTACTCGGCGTTTGTTCGGCTGGGCGTCGACCGGCAGGGAGTGCTTTACGTGCAGGCGGACATGGCGAGGCGGCCGACTCCGCAGATCGTGGCGGACTGGGTGGAGCACTACAGCCAGTTTCGCCCACACGCGTTCGGTGTGGAGGCGAATGCCTATCAGGATTTGCTGGGGACGGCGCTGGCGGAAGAGTTTCAACGGCAGGGGATGCTGGGGGTGCCGGTGTCGCTGATCCGGAACGACGCGAACAAGCCGGTGCGGATCCGGCGGCTGGGGCCGTATCTTTCGGGGCGTCGGGTGCGGATGAAGTCGGACTGTGCGTCGACGCGGCTATTGGTGCATCAGCTTGAGGAATTTCCGGTGGGCGACCACGACGACGGGCCGGATGCCCTGGAGATGGCGGTTCGGCTGGCGGCGGAGATGCTGGCGCCGCTTTATGATGATGGGTGGGGAAAGAGGCTGCGGGTGTGAAGGGGGAAAGGCGGAGCACTCTGGACGTTGCCGAATTGGGAAAGGATGACGGTTTGTCTTGATGGTTACCCCTCAGCGAGGAGATCGCGAAAAAAACGAACGAGCGAAAGCGCGAAGAAGCCAGGCATTTCCGCGCTTCAGCGTGTTGCAACACGCAACTCCCATGACAACGACACCGCCTAGAAAAGTCCCACAACCATTTCGTTTTCGTCGATATCGATCATCTCCGCCGCCGGCGCTTTGGGCAAACCGGGCATGGTCATAATGTCGCCCGTGAGCACCACGACGAAGCCCGCGCCGGCCGAGACTTTGACGTCCCGCAACGGCACGTCGAACGTCTTCGGCCGTCCCTTGAGGCCGGGATCGGTGGAGAGTGAATACTGCGTCTTCGCCATGCAGATCGGCAATTCGCCGAATCCGCTCTCCTGCAAGGCATGGAATTTTTCGCGGAGCTTCTTGTCCGCCAGCACGTCGGTGGCGCCGTAAATCTCCCGGCAGATGATGCCGACCTTCTGCCATAGGGTACACGTATCCGGATAGAGCAGCGAAAAATCGGTCTTCGTTTGCTCGACGACCTCGACCACCGCGCGGGCCAATTCCTCCGCCCCGGCGCCGCCGCGGGCCCAATGGTCCGCGCGAACGATTTTCACCGAAAGGTACGAACACTTGTCGCGAATGAATTGAATCTCCTCGGGCGTATCGGTGCTGAAGGAGTTGATCGCCACAACCACCGGCAATCCGAAACGATGGATATTCTCGATGTGCTTCTTGAGGTTTTCCACACCCTTGTCGAGCGCTTCGAGGTTCACACTCGCCAGATCGTTGAGCGCCACGCCGCCGTGATGCTTCATCGCCCGCACCGTGGCCACGATTACCACCGCATCGGGCCGGATTCCCGACTTGCGGCACTTGATGTTCATGAATTTTTCGGCGCCGAGATCGGCGCCGAAACCGGCCTCCGTCACCGTGTAATCCGAAAGCCGCATCGCCATCTTCGTGGCGATCACGCTGTTGCAACCGTGGGCGATATTGGCGAAGGGGCCGCCGTGGACGAAGGCGGGATTATTCTCCAACGTCTGGACAAGGTTCGGCTTCAAGGCGTCCTTCAAGAGTACGGCCATGGCGCCGTGCGCGCGGAGATCGGCCGCCGTAACCGGTTTGCGCTCGCGGTTGTAGGCGACGATCATCCGGCCCAGGCGCTCGCGGAGTTCGGTGAGCGACTCGGAGAGGCAGAAGACGGCCATTACCTCGGAGGCGACCGTGATATCGAAACTGCTCTCGCGCGGCACGGAATTGTTCACGCCGCCCAGCCCGACAATGATGTTGCGCAAGGCCCGGTCGTTCATGTCCATCACGCGGTTCCAGACGACCTGGCGCGGATCGATCGCAAGCTTGTTGCTCTGATGGACATGATTGTCCAGGACGGCGGCCAGCAGATTGTGGGCCAGACCGATGGCGTGCAGGTCTCCGGTGAAATGAAGGTTGATATCCTCCATCGGCACCACTTGTGCGTATCCGCCGCCCGCGGCACCACCCTTCATGCCGAAACACGGCCCCAGCGAAGGCTCACGCAGACAGACGGTCGCCCGCTTGCCGATGCGGTTCAGCCCGTCGGTCAGGCCGATGCTCGTCGTCGTCTTGCCTTCGCCCGCCGGGGTTGGCGTGATCGCGGTGACCAGAACCAACTTGCCGGTTGGCCGATCCGCCAGACGTCGATAGAGATCCAGCGATACCTTCGCTTTGTGCTTGCCGTACCGTTCCAAATCGTCGTCGGAAATGTCCAATCGGGCGGCGACGTCCGCGATGGGCTGCGTCTTGCAGGCGCGGGCGATTTCGATGTCCGGGGGGAGCGTGCGGGTCGTGTCGGCCATGGGAGAGTTGAGAGTTGAGAGTTGAGAGTTGAGTGCCCTATTTCATGGTTCGCCGCCTTCCTCGCCTCCCCTCGTCTAGGAGTAAAAATCGCGGACGCGCATGATCGCATCAAAGCCGTCCGCGCGGAGCACCTGGTTGACGCAGATCATTGCCGGGTGGTCTTCCGGCAGCAACTCGTACTTGCGCTTGACCGACCCGATCACCATGTCGAGCCCCAGCGGCATTGCCTTCGTCAAGAAGGCGCTTTCCAATGGGCTCTTCAGCGGCGAGCCGTCCGCGCGCTTTGGTGGCAACATGACGGTAAAGTTGCTCAATCCAACCGACATGTGCAACCCGGCCAAGTCCGCATCCTGGTGGATTCGCGCCATGGCATCGAGCAGTCGCTTGAGGTTCCCCTCCGCATCGCTGGCGATCGGGGCGATACCGGGATCGATGATGAAGTCGTCGTTGGTGAAAGCGTAGCCGGTGTCGCGGGCTTTTTGAACAAGCGACTTCGTCGCCTGATAGGTTTCCTCCGCGGTGCGACAAGGTTGCGAGCGACCGTCCTCCACCCGTTCCGACACCAGCAGAATTGGTTTGAACGGCCTGGCCCGATAGAGTCCGAACATCTCGGTCCGCAAGGGCGAGATGGAATTCAGAACTGGCTTTGCGCCGCCCGCGCGGTCGGGATTGTAGGCGTCCAGTCCGGCGCTGGCGATGTCCGGATCGGGAGTGTCGATCGAGAGGGGTTTGGCGGTCACGGCCTGAATCTTGCGGACCAGGTCGGCCATGAACTCGGGTGAACGCGGTCCGATGTTCACATCGATATAGGCGGCGCCCCCGGCATCCTGCATACGGGCGAGTTCCAGGAGCCCCTCGATATCGCCGGCGTCGAAGAGCTTGTGCGTCGACGGAACCGAGTCGTTGATCGTTTCGCCGATAATCGTCAAACCTTCAATGGCCATCCTTCTTGATTCCCTCTTCTTTCAAGGCAGCGTCGTCGGCCGCGTCGTTGGCGTCTTTCGCGGCATAATGGTCCCGGTCCAGGTACGTATTCGCCCAGGCCGAGGTGTGCTTCAGCCGCGCATCGTAGATGACGGTCGGACCGACGAACATTTCCTGCGATTCACCATAGTATTTCAGCCGTTGGTAAACTCTTGCCCAAAAACACTCCTTGTCGTCCAACTCGCACCGCCCGCCGCAGGAGCCGCCGCAGGGGCCGTTGCGGGAAGCTTTCGAACAGCCCGCCAGCGGGCAAAGATAGCCGCAATCCGGCAGGCTGCAGTCGCCGCAATCCTGGCAGCCGTAGCCCAGATGTTTCGCTTCCTTTTCCAGCCAGTAGGAGAATTGCCCGGTGATGCCGGGTTTTTTGTCCCAGCGGCGGAAGATGCGCTCGATGAGGCCGTACAAGCCCTTGCCTCGCGTAAACGCCACATCATGCACCATCCGCGAGACGCGATACCCCAGCGTCACCTCTTTCGACCTCGGCGGCCGATCGAGCGAGCGGAGATACTCGGGATTGATGCGGTCCGGCGCGCTGAGGCCGGTTTGCGGATCGTGATCGAACAGGAAGAACTCGTCCGGTTGGCTGTAGCGAATATCCTTGATGAACTCTCGCCAGTCTTCCGGTCCATAACTCTCGGCCAAATCGATGATCTGTCCGAATGTGTCGGCTTTGGTAATACCTCCCAGATAGCCGGCCGCGAATCCCAGCCCCTTGAACACCGCCAACTGCCTGGCGGCCAGTTCTCGGAAAAAAGCACGCCCTTTGTCCGGGCCCGCCGCGTATTTCTCCACGGTATCCAGAAGTTGATCGCTGACCACGCACCCGGCAAGCTGGCCGCTGTTGAACAGTTTTGCCACGGTCCGATTGAGAAGATAGACGTTGCCGATCACCGGCACGTCGATGCCCCGCGACTGGAGCATCAGCTTGACCTCGTGGAACTTCCGCATGTCGTAACCGAGCTGAGGGATCACCCACTCGGCGCCGACATGGATCTTGCGGACGAGCTTGAAGTACTGCGGCATCAACTCGCGCTCGTGCCGCTTGAAAGGCGAGACCACGCAACCGATGAAGAAGTTCGTCTTGGGAAGCGTCTCCGTGCCGCCGCGGCGGCTGGGGATCTTCAGCCCATCGTTCATCGACCGCAGCAGCGAGATCAGCCCCACTGAGTCCAAATCGAAAACGGGCTCGGCAACGCCGCCGAACCCGGTGGTGGGGTAGTCACCCGTGATTGCCAGGATGTTCTCGAATCCTTCGGCGGCGTATCGCCAAGCCGCCGCCTCCAGGCCGTTGCGGTTAAGATCCTTGCACGTCAGGTGCAGTACGATGCGGGACTGATGCCCGGCGAACTTGCCCGCCAGGTAATCCGGCGGAAGCATCGGTGCTCCGCCGGGGTTGTCGGTAATCGAAATCCAGCCGATGCGGGGATCGGGCAGAAGGTCGCCCGCCAGCCCGACGAGTTGATCCGTCGAGCCTTGGGGGGTGAAACCGCGCGTGGTGACCACCTCCGCCCCATAGTAGAAACGGTCTCCCGAGAGCATGGAACGCAACGAAACGGCGTTTGCGGAAGCGGTCACGGCAGCAGGTACCTGTTCGAGACGTCATGTTAAGACGTGGCTCCGTCCGGCACGGGCGATACCCCGACCGACCTGCGTGCAAGGGTCAGAAAACGCAACGCCGGCCGGCCCTTTCGCCGTGTAACAGCCGAGGATTCCAGACCTCGGCTAAGCTGTGGTAACCAGTTTGCGAGCCAGTCCGACTGCGGCGCTGGCGTTGTCGCTGTACCCATCGGCCCCGATCTCATCGGCATACTGCTGCGTGATCGGGGCGCCACCGATGATCACCCGCGTCTTATCGCGAAGGCCGGCCGCATCGAGGGCTTGAATGACCTTCGTCATTTGGGTCATCGTCGTGGTCAGCAGGGCCGAGAGGGCCACAATCGAACCGGCCTGCGCTTGGGCCGCTTCGACAAACTTCTCCGCGGGAACGTCCACGCCAAGGTCGACCACCTCAAACCCACCCCCCTCGAGCATCGAGGCGACGAGGTTCTTGCCGATATCGTGCAAGTCGCCCTGGACGGTTCCAATGATCACGCGGCCGGCCGCCTTGGCGCCGGAAGCCGCCAGATGCGGCGTGAGCAGTTGAAGCGAAATCTTCATGGCCCGCGCGGCGATCAACAATTCCGGCACGAAGTACTCGTTGCACTCGAAGCGTTTGCCGACTTCGTCCATCGCCGGAATCATGTACTTACTCAGCAACTCCGAGGGATTCACGTTGGCCTCGAGAGCCGCCTTGGTCACTTCCTCGGCCTTCTTCGCGTTGCCGGTGAGGATGGCATCGTAGAGTTCTGCAGGTTCTGGCATGAATCCCTCCCAGGTAACCGGTTCCCGGATCGTGTTGGAAAGCCTCCATCGTAACGCCCCGCTTGGCAGGTTGCCAGTCCTTCGCTCAATTTCTTGTCGAGCGGCACGAATCGACGTCGCCGACCGCCATCCGCCCGGCTGCTTGGAGCAGCCGGGCTGATAATCCGGTCTGCGATGCCCAACCGCGCCCCCTTTGACGGGGCACGGCGAATTCCACGCCATCCATTTGGGCGAGCGGCGAAAATTCGTAGCCCGACTCTCCGAGTCGGGTCTGGCTTCGAAGCCCCGACTCGGAGAGTCGGGCTACGTCCGCGGCGGGTAGATTCTCGTCTGCCGCTCGCCTTAGCCGGGGGTTTCGGTCGGTTGGAGTCTTTGAATATCGATATCGCGTGGTCCGTGGAGGCGGTCCAGACTGCCGTGTTCGCGAGCGTAGTGTTTCAGCCGGGCCAACTTCTCGGCAGCCGGCACTTCGCCGGCCAGTTCGTCGCCCGGCGGGCAACCCCACGGAATCCGCGTGCCGCCGCGTGTCACCAACTCGTAGGCATAGCGGTCCATTCGTCCGGCCACCGCAACGGAAGGAAGGATGCGGTCGAGCCCCAGTGCGTACCAATCGTCTCCGAACGCTGCCGCGATCTGAGCGGCTCCCAGCACGACGGGGTCGCCCCATCGCGTTCCCACGGGCCCGAGCGGCTCCGTGTTGATGCCCCCGAGACGAGGGTAGCGGCTCGCTTCGACCGGCGAGAAATCATCGCCCGGCAGCACCACTCCCTCGGAATCGATCGCGTGGACACCGCCCGGCACCTGCACCATGCAGACCGGTCGGCGGTATTCCAGCTCGACCCGCACACCGGCCGGGTGATGCTTGCTGACTCGGAGAACCCTTTTCACCCAGGGATGAAGCGAGAAGGCGTCGGCGATCCGCGAGACCAGGTCGTCGTTCAGAATCGACAAGGGGCCGTCGAGGCTGGCATCTCGAAAAACCTCGGTGCGAATGTCTCCGTGAATCCAGGATGGGGGCGGCGTAATCCGGACGTTTTGCGGCGTGAGCAAATACTGCTCGGACGAAAGAACATGCTCTCGCACACCGGTCCAGACGGTGTACCAAGACCCGACGAACAACGCCCCGATCAACACCCCCAGGGCGACCGTTCGCTCCCGGCCGTTCAACAATCGGCGGAGAACGCTCGCCACGGCTGGCGGCGAGGGCGCGGACTTCGGCTTGGAGGGAGCCTTCTTGGCCCGCATTTCACCAGACTTCCACTTCTAACTCCAACTCCGTGCCGAACCGTTCGTGGACCTGACCACGGATCAAGTCAATCAGTCGCAGCACGTCGTTGCTGGTACACTCCGGTTCGGCGACGATGAAGTTGGCATGTCGGTCGCTGACGACGGCCCCTCCGATGCGTGTCCCTTTCAGTCCGGCAGTCTCGATCAATTCCCCCGCGGTCACGCCGCGCGGGTTCTTGAAGACGCAGCCGGCGCATTGGTGCCCCATCGGCTGGCTTGCCTTGCGGACAATCCACTGCTTCTGGAGGCGTTTGCCCAATTCGTGCGGATCATCGTCCTGCAGTTCCATCTTCGCGCTGAGGATGACCAGTTCGTCCAGCCCGCTCTGGCGATAGGAGAAAACCATCTCGTCACGGTGGCGCGTTACCACGTCGCCGGTGTAGGTCACGGCCACGGCTTGGGCGGTCCACTGGCCGATATCGCCTCCGTGTGTGCCGGCATTTCCCCGCAGCGCGCCGCCCAGAGTGCCGGGAATGGCCACGAGTACCTCCAGGCCGGCGAGCCCTTCGCGAACCGCAGTCGTAACCACCCGTCCCAGTCGCGCTCCGCCGCCGGCGGTGATCGTTCTGCCCGAAACTTCGATTTCGCAGAAGGCTGGTTCCGACAGCCGGATAACGACCCCCGGAACTCCCTCGTCGCGGACCAGCAGATTGGATCCATGCCCCAAAACCCGGACAGGGATTTCCTCTTCGCGGCAACGCTTCACCAGCGCGATCAATTCGTCCGCACCGCGAGGCTCGGCGAAGTATTCTGCCGGACCGCCCAGTTGAAACCAGGTATGCATCGCCAGCGGCTCAGATTGCCGCACGATCTTTTCGAATCCCGTCAAAGATCCCATCGCCAATCTTTCTTATATCGCCGGCGCCCATCGTGATCAGGACGTCGCCGGGTTCGAGTTGATCTTGGAGGAGCCGAACAATCTCGGCGGTTGCATGGACGTCGGCAACCTGAACTCGCCCCCGACGCACCTTGGCGGCCAGATCGGCGGCGGTCACCTCATCGGGTAGCCACTCCGGTTCGCGGGCACGGAAAATGTCGGCGACGACTACCCTGTCCGCATTTTGCAGGCTTCCGGCCAGTTCGTCCAGCAGGCGCTTGGTCCGCGAGACCTGATGGGGCTGAAAGACGCACCAAATTTGGCGTCCCGGATACATGCGGCGAACCGTGGCCAGCGTGGCGGTGATCTCGGTGGGATGATGCGCGTAGTCATCGATGAGCGTCACTCCCCGCCACGCGCCGACGACCTCCAGCCGGCGGTGCAATCCCCGGAATTCACCCAATCCGGCGGCAATAGTCTCGGGCGGTATCCCGATTTCCCCAGCCAGAGCGGCGGCGGCCAGCGCATTGAGGACATTGTGCCAACCGGGCGTCTGCAGCGCAACCTTGGCCAGTCGGCGCCCGTCGTGGACCAATTCAAACCGCCACCGGCCCCGCAAGCTGGCCCCTCGGCCGACGGACCAGTTGGCGCCCGGATCGAAGCCGAACGTCCGCACCCGCCGATCGAGTCCCCTCGCGATCCGGCGGCTGGCTTGGCAGTCGTGCCGGACCAACAGCAGGCCGTCGGACGGAACGGATCGGGCGAATCGTGCGAACGCATCGTGCAAGGCACCGACGTTCGGATAGCAGTCGAAATGGTCGGGCTCGATACCGAGGATCACCGCCTGCCGCGGACGCAGATGCAGGAAATTGGCGCGGTACTCGCAGGCTTCGACGAGCATTCGACTGCCGGATCCGGCCCCTCCGCCGCTGCTCTGCCCGAGAGGGGTCGCACCGAAAACAACCGTGGGATCCTCGTCGGCAAGCCGCAGCACGTGCGCCAGCATGGCGCTGGCGGTCGACTTGCCGTGCGTGCCCGCGATGGCAATGCCCTGCTTGTCGGCCATCAATCGGCCGAGGGCCTCGAAATAGCTGTATGTGGCGATCCCTAGCTCGATCGCCCGGCAGACCTCGGGATTGTCCGGCGCAACGGCATCGCTGGCGATCGCCACATCGGTGCCTGGCGGCAGGTGTTCGGCCGCATGGCTGTCGAAGACGCGGACGCCCGCGTCGGCAAAAAGGCCGTCTGCCCCGGCAGCGGTGTCCGATCCGGTCAGACGCCAACCGAGGTCCAGCAGCACCTGCGCGAGCGAACGCATTCCCGCCCCGGCGATGCCGATTAGATGGGCATGGCCTGGAGGAGAAGTTGCGCTGAGGCTGGGACGCGTGGCCCCGGGACGGGGAAAGGTGGGAAATGTGTGGGTAGGCAAAATGAGGTTTGGCCCCTGAGTGAGAGCTTCCGTTCTTCACTTCCAAGGATCATACGAGTTGGTGCGGCTGAATGTCAATTGAAACGGCAGGCGGATCGGGAGTCTAGGTAGATTGGGTGGAATAATTGTCGCGGAACCATTGGATTGCCCGCATCAATTGAGGATCTTTTTCAAGTCCGTCTTCCTGTGGTTCGGTTCCATCGGCCTCCAAAACGGCGTCGCGACGATAAAGATCCCGATTCAGCCGCCAACGGACCAGATCGGCAAGTTCCTCGTCCTGGACCTTGACCTCGTATCCGGGGCTCGGGGAGACACCCCAGGCGTCGCTTTCGTTGGCATCCTTGGTCCGATGGATATTTTGGCCGCTGGGCCGCCAGTAGCTTGAAGTCGTCAGCTTGATCGCGCCCTGCTCGCCCTCCAATTCGATGATTTCCTGGACGGTCCCTTTGCCGTAGGTGCGTTCTCCCACGATGACGGCCCGCCCATGATCCTGGAGACAAGCGGCAACGATTTCGCTGGCGCTGGCGCTGTACTGGTTGACCAGCACCGCGATGGGCAACGTGGTAAAGGGCGCAGTTCCCTTGGCGTCGACGGCGCGGCGGACGCGACCGTCGCGGCCCCGCGTGCTGACGATCACACCCGACTTGACGAACAGATTGCAGACCTCAACCGCCGCGCCGAGCAATCCTCCCGGATCGTTTCTCAGATCGATAATCAGCCCCTTCAAACCGGCGTTGTCGAGTTCTTCCAACACTCTGCCCAGTTCTTCAGCGGTTTTCTCGCCGAAGGTATTGATTCGCAGATAGGCCAATTTATCGTAACCTTCGAGGAAGTAATTCCAGGAACCGTCGGCATTGCGAGTATCCCCCAGGACGGCGTCTTCCTGGATGATGGCGCGAACGACTTCCATATCGAGCGGTTCGGATTCGTCGGGATGCAACACCGTCAGCGTGACGGCCTCTCCCGGCTTGCCTCGCATGCGGCCGGCGGCGTCTTCCAGGGAAAGCCCCTGGGTGCTCTCGCCGTCGATCCGCAAGATGCGGTCTCCGGCGCGGACTCCCGCTTCGTAGGCGGGCGATCCCACCAGCGGATTGGCCACGGTGAGCTGCTTCGTGTCGGGGTCGAGCAGGATCTGAATGCCCACTCCGCCAAACTCCTGGTTCAGCGTCTGCTCCAGTTCCTGATAGGTATTCGGGCTGATGAAGGCCGAATAGTCGTCCAGCCGGCTCATCATTCCTTCCATGGCCCCTTCGAACAGATCCTGCCGGTCGATCTTTTCCAGATAGCGGTCTTCCACCTCGTTCAGGGCGAACACGAACATCCGCCCCTGGCGGTCCACCTTGACGTAGCAGGCCAGGGAGATCACGGCGGCGAGCCAGAGGACGTGCAAGTTGCGGCGTGGCATGGCAGCGGTTCAGTGAAAGACGAGGCAATCGGACAGAAATGGCGTAGCAGCGTTCGGGGGCTGTCCCCGTCGCGGTCACTTGCAGTTCCATCCATCCTACTCGCGGCGGACGGTGGGAGGAAGGGCCGCCGCTGGTATGGTCGAATCCGGCTTTGAAGCTCCGGCAATCTCCAGGGCAAAAGTTGCAGGGCGCCGCACGAATCAGGTCGGCTCGCTAAAGAGGCTGCCCCTGGCTGCCTCGGAGATTGCCTTCACTGCCGGATGCCGAAGCTTCCTTTCGGTGGAAATGGCATAGAAGTGGGTCTTGGCCGATTCAATGCGGCCGGCGGTGCGAACGCGGTACTGTTGCTGAACCTCCCGCTCGATCACCGTCGGCGCAGGAAACAAGCCGAGTCCCGCTTCTCCGAAGACCTTCAGCAGGGCGCTGTCTTCAAACTCGGCAGCTGCCGCCGGGCGGATGCCCTGGGATTGGAACCATTGGTCCATGACTTGGCGAAGCGAAGTGTTTTCGGTGGGAAGAAGCATCGGTGCTCCGTTGAGCGACTGCGGAAAGTTGCGGCGGTAGCGTCTGGCAAGTGCCGCAGTACCGAAGATCGAGATGCCGCACTCGCCGAGAAGATGGTTGAACGCCCGCACACGGATCGTGGGCGTGACGGGCGTGTCGGATAGCACCAGATCCAGGCGGTGGACGGCGAGGTCGGCGAGCAACTCCTCCGCTTTTCCGTCTCGACAGGTGAAGTACACCGGCTCCGAAAGGCGCAACGCCGGTTCCAGGAGGCGGTAGGCAATGAGCTTCGAGAGCACGTCGGCCACACCGACCACCAACTTGAGTTCGTGTAGTGAGGACTTGCCTCGAATCGCATCCGGGATCTCCTGGCCCAGTGAGAAGATCTCGTCGGCATAGCGGTAGACGGTGCGGCCGGCGTCGTTCAGCACCAGATTTCGCCCCACGCGGGCAAAGAGCTTTTCGCCCAGCGACTTCTCGAGCTTGCGGATCTGTGTGCTGACGGTCGGCTGGCTCACCAGCAGCTTTTCGCAGGCGCGGAGGATGCTCCCTTCGCGTGCCACGACCCAGAAATAGTGCAAGTGGTGGTAATTGAGCCATTCCATGTCTGGAGCATACTTAACTTTTTCGTATAGATCAACTCACCTTATTGAAATTGTCGTCATCAAGGCCAATGGATACTAATTAAGGGGTCCGAATCAGGCAACACAGCCAAGAGAGCCTTCTATCTATCAAGGAGTCGATCCAATGCGTCTGGTTATTCGCCCGAGGAAGTTCAATCTCCACGAGGGCCTGCGAGAGTCTCTCGAGATGCGAGTGCGGTTTGCACTTTCGCGGTTCAGTCCGCGGATCCGCGATGTGCTTGTCACATTGGAGGATGTTAATGGACCCCGTGGCGGGGTCGACAAGCGGTGCCAAGTGGTTGTAAGTCTGACGCCCCGCGGGAGGGTTTCCATCGATGAAACGGAAGACAGCTTCGAGACCGCCATCGCCCATGCCGCCGAGCGTGCTGGACGTGCTGTCGGGAGGGAACTCGAGCGCCGGCAGACCACGAGGGCGAGCGGCCCCGGGATGAGCCCGCGGTCCGACTGACAAAATGACTTGCGTTCCGACTGACAAATAACTTGCGGGCAAACCCAGGAGTAAGGCCATGTTGGTGCTCACCAGGAGGATCGGCGAGGAGATTAGGCTGCCGAGCCATGGAGTTACGATAACTGTGGTTTCGGTCGCAGGAAGCAGGGTGAAGCTGGGCGTTACCGCGCCCGCGGATGTACCGGTTCATCGAAAGGAGAAGATTGGACTGAACCTCGAGATCGATCGGCCCGTGGTATCCGCTGGCCGCGTGCAGCCGAAATGATCCGCTTGACAAACAGAAAGGACTGATTCCAGTGAAATGCCCTACTTGTAACGTGGAACTGAGCATGACCCAGCCCGAAGGGATCGAGATCGATTACTGCCCTCAGTGTCGAGGGGTTTGGCTCGATCGCGGCGAGTTGAACAAGATCGTCGAACGCAGTGCGACGCGCGGAGCACGTTGCCTCCGCGGCCGATCGACACGAACGATACGCGAGGTGGTTTCATGATCAGCGAGCGAAAACAATACGCCGTGTTTCTGGATCGAGACGGCACCCTGATTGAAGACCGCGGATGGCTGGCCCATCCTCGCGACGTGCGGTTCCTCCCGGGCACCGTCGAGGCCCTGCTCCGGCTCCAGGAGGAAGAGTTCCTTCTGTTCATCGTAACCAACCAGGGCGGCGTTGCCGAAGGGGCCGTGACCGAACACCAAGTTCGGCAGGTGAACGATCATGTCATTGCGGAACTGGCCAAACACGGCATCCGCATTACGGATGTATACGTGTGCCCGCACAAGCGCTCCGACGGCTGCGCTTGCATCAAGCCGAATTCCTATTTTCTGAATCAGGCGGCGAGCGAACATGGGATCGATCTGAAACGATCCTTCGTGGTGGGCGACCATCCGCACGACGTGGAGTTTGCCCGCCGTGCCGGTGCGCAGGGGGTGTACGTCTGCACGGGACACGGTCTGAAGCACCTCGACGAGTTGCCGCCTGACGAGGTGGTGGTCCCTGATTTGCGGGCGGCGGCAGAATGGATCCGGTCTCGCTGGCCGGCGTATCGCATGCGGCATGCCATTGGCCAGGCCGCGGAGATGGGAAGCAAATCGGATCTCAAAGTGCTGTCGGAAGCGGCAAACGTGCTTCTGCCTAGAACCTGCACGCTCGTATCGATCACGGAGTCCGGCTGCGATACTCTCGAGCTTCGGTGTCTCGCCGATGCGGAAGGCTCCGGCGGGCTCCGCTGGACGATGTCGCGCGACCACGCCCAAGACGTTGCCCGATGGTGGAGCACCGAGGACATGCTGGTCAAGAGCGGCCAGCAGCCCGTGCGTGACAAGGACTGCGGCAACGTGCTGGTCTCGATGTTCACCCCTTCGATGGTCCACGTTCGTGTTCGAGACAGGCTCGGCAGGATCGAGGCCGTGGGGTATTCTTTCCCGCGGGCGGTGCTGGAGCACTTGGACCGCTGGGCTGCCCAACCGCCCGTGGATGATTGCAATCCCAACCGGCCGGAGGGCAACTGATCAATGCTCAAGACAGTATTGATCGCCAACCGCGGCGAGATTGCCGTGCGAATCATCCACGCCTGCCGCAGACTGGGGATACGCACCGTTGCGGTCTACTCGGAGGCGGATCGGGAGTCGCTGCACGTCAAGCTGGCCGACCGGGCGATTTGCATCGGGCCTGCGAAAAGCAAGGACAGCTACCTGAAAATCGTCAACATCGTGTCTGCGGCGGAGATCTCCGAGGCCGGAAGCGCATTTGGCGACAATGCCGTGTATCTGGAGAAGTTCATCGCGCGGGCACGCCATGTTGAAATCCAGGTTCTCGCCGACGCGCATGGCAACGTCGTTCATCTGGGCGAACGCGACTGCTCCATGCAGCGTCGGCATCAAAAACTGATCGAGGAATCTCCCTCTCCCGCCGTCGATCCCGATCTGCGGCGGCGCATGGGCGAGGCTGCCGTACGCGCCGCCAAGGCCGTCGGCTATGTCAATGCCGGAACCGTCGAGTTCATCCTCAGCGAGACCGGTGAGTTCTACTTCATGGAGATGAACACCCGGATCCAGGTCGAGCACCCGGTCACGGAAATGGTCACCGGCATCGATCTGGTCGAGCAGCAACTGCGAATCGCTTCCGGCGGGCCGTTGCCGTTCTCTCAGGACGACATTACTTTCAATGGCCACGCTATCGAGTGCCGGCTGAATGCCGAGGATCCCGACAAGGGCTTCCGGCCCTGCCCCGGAACGATCAGCCGATTCATGCCCCCCTGGTCCAATGGCTGCCGATTAGACACGCACCTTTATACCGGCTACAAGATTCCCGTCCATTACGACTCTCTGCTCGCCAAACTGATTGTCCATAAGGAAAACCGCCAGGAAGCGATCGAGGCGATGCTGCGGGCGTTGGAAGAGTGCGTCATCGAGGGCGTGAGCACGACGATCCCTTTCCACCGAAAGCTCCTGACCGATGCGGCTTTCAGCGAGGGGCGAGTTCACACGAAGTACGTCGAAGAAGAATTCACAGGAAGATGAGACAAGCATGAGCAGAGCGATATCTCCGCTCGGCGCACTTCGAACCCGCGCCCGAATCGGTCTTCGATTTCGCCGACCGAAGCGCGATGGCTTCCCGGCGGAATGCTGTCATTGTCGTCGAAGCCTGGGATCATCGTAGCTTCGCCGCTGCCGTTCTTCCGCCGCTGAACCTCGCTGCAGGGCGATCCGCCGGGCAATCGCATCTCGCTGGATCGTCAGCGCCTGTGGATCCCGGCCGAACTCCGTCAGGCTCCGCGAGACGGGCACACATGCCTCACGTGCCACGTCGACATTGCCCGCCTGCCGCCCCAGCAGCCACAGGTACTCGTAGTCCTCCAGCCCGTCGCGGAGATTCGCCAGGCGGATACTGCCGATCGGCCCATCGATGCCCGGATAGAGCAGGATTCCGTCGCCATGCAACCAGTCGTAATCGCCGCCCGTGGTGATGCTCCACTCCAATAGCGGGCCGAAGGCCGGATCGATCGGCCGGTCGTTGTGCTGCCGGCTCCAGATATTCACGCCCCAATACAACATCCCGTCCATCTTTTCTTGAAACGCTTGCCACCAGATCAATCGGCTCTCGATGAGCGGGTGATCGGCGAGCCAGTTCGCGTAAGGATAGCCCGGCCCCATGCAGACGTAGGCCCAGACCTGCAATCCCGCCGCACGGCATTTCTCGGCGTCCTCGAAGCGATAGGCCGGCGTTAGCGGACAGTTCCAATCGACGTTCAACCGGCGCATCACCTCCGGATCCTGGGGCACTTTGGCAGTCGTGAGCGTTGGAATCTCGGGATAGCGATTCTTGATCATCCCGAAATACTCCCGCATCACCGGATAGAAATCCTCGCCCCGTTCATCAAATGTGTAGACGTAGGCCCGGTCCACGAGTGTGTTCTCCCGGAGCTTCCGCACGTAGGGATCGAGCCGATCGGTCAGACGCTGTTTGAACTCCGGCGTGTAAACCGACAACGGGCTCCAGCAAACCCACGTGCGGTCGCCGCGCTCCTCGACCAGGTTGAGCACGTTGAACGCATTCAGTCCACCGTTCTTGTAGTGCAGCAAGTCCTCGATCGCAGGCGGATCTGTCCGTGAGATGTCGTCCGGATTGAGACGATGGCGGAGCAGGAAATCGCCGTATTGCTGCCGCAGCCCGGCGGAAAGGGGCCTTCCATACACCCGCTCCAAGAACCCGTCCATCAGCGCAAACGCCGTCTTGAGATGGCCCCGGGCGGGAACCTCGAATCCGTAAACATCCGCGCGAACCTCCACCTCCGCCGGTGGCCGATTCGCCGGACGAATCGTGACTCGCCCGGCATACTCGCCCGGCGGAGTCTCCGACGATGCCTGGACGGTCACCCAGACCGCCTGGGCGAACCCGGGCGGAACGTCCAAGCGAGCGACCGGCAGAAGTGGATCCGGCCACCAGCCCGGCGACGCTTCCAAGTCGGCCGGGTGCGGACGGAGCTTGTCGACGCGAACGTAGCCGACCTGATGCCATTGGATCTGCTCGGCCGGAATTCGCCCGCCGCCGTGCCGGACCAGGTCGCTCACCTCGATCCTCACGTCCTCGAGCGGTTGCCCGTCGAGCGGCGGTAACAGCAAGATCTGGAAGCTCTCGTACTCGCCTCGCGCCAGCGCGACTTTCGCTTGGCAGCGCCCCTCGCTCGCGCCCTGCGGCGGCGACGCTGAGGGCATAACCCTCCGCATGCTCGATTCAGTCCAGAGGGCATAGCCGCGCCCCTCGGCCGACGGCCCCAGTCGAAACGCCCGCTTCGCCGCGACTGTCTCGCCCCGGATGGCGTCGGTGGCACGGACTTGGAGGACATAGTCGCCCGGCTTCGCATCGGTCGGCGCCGTCCAATCGAATCGAATCGGGTCGCCGGCATCCCGCGACGACGCTTGCGCGAGCAGCCGCGAGCCACTCGTGAGCTGTACATGCCAGTTCGCAGCCATGTTGACCGTGCCGAAAACGCCGACTGTTCCGGGGCCGTAAACCTCCGGCGATACAGAGAGTGACCGGAACTCCAGCGGCAGCAATTCGACGCGTAGATCGTCGAACCATACCGTCCCTTTCGCTTTTCGTAGGAAGACGAAGACCGAGATCTTTCGCACCGGTTTGGCAACATCGAACACCAGTTCAGTCCGCTGCCAATCGTGGGTGCCGGGCTGGAAGCGGGCGATCTGTCCCCAGAGCGGTGTGCCGTCTGCATACTCCAAATCAAGGTACACGTTGTAGTCCTGCGCGACCTCGGCCCCTTGCGCCTTGCTCCAGCCCGAAATTCGGAAAGGATGACGCACGGGCGGATCAAGGAGGATGGTCCGGGCGGCGCCGGAAGTTCGCTCGATATCGCGGTTGGAGCAGCAAAGGGAGGAACGACCGCTGTGTGCGACGGAACTATCGATGCGGGCTCCCGTACCGAGCAATGTCCATCCGTCGCTCGCCTCGAAACCCGGCTCGGCCAGCAAGTTCCGGCCCGGCGGAGTCCCACCGGTAGCTTCCGAAGCTGCCGCAATAGCGGTCCATCCCAGAAGGATTGTGCCACAGGCCGCCAGGCAATGGGCAAGTCGTCGTTGATGAATTTGCATCGTCGTCCTCCTGAGGCGGCCTCTCGGCCGCAGGCAAAATCGTTCAACCGCAACGGCCAACGGCCTGCGCGGCGCGCGGCAACAAAGCCCGCCACGGCACATCCCGCGCAGGCCGTTGGCCGTTGCGGTTAAACGAACCAAACATGTGCGCACTGCGCATAGAAGTTATGCGTAAAGACGTCACTTACCCGGCATTACGTCGTGAAATAGCTCGACCAACGTCGCGCGGATCTTCGGGTCGGCAAACCGTTCCAGGCAACTGCTGCGGGCGTCCCAGGTTTCGTAACCGCCCAAGGCGTGTTGCTCGGGCGTCGGCAGATATCCGTGATACTGGTTCGCCAGCTCGATGAGGAAGGTGCTGTCCGACGGACTCGCCTGCTTCAGAGCCAGGCCGGTCTCCGCAAATACCTCGCAGGGGATCGCGCCGATCAGCAAGTCGCCGACCCGTATGGCCTGGAGCTTGACCGACACGGTCTCGGGGTACTCACTGAGCAACAGCGCTTCGTTGGCGTAGATGGGCGTCCACGGATGCACCGACTGGATCTGACCGGCTTGGACGGTTTTGGCCCAGCCGATGCGGTCGGAATCCGGCCGCCGTACGGCTAACTCGATGTCTCGCTCACCCATAGCAAGCGTCGCCGAACTGCGATGATCGATCGCATCCACCACGCGGCTCACTTCAGCGGCCACGGCAGCGCCGACATCTTCCATCCGCGTCCAGGGCTGAATCTTATCGGGCGCCTGGCGGAAGTCGGTTCCAGCGCCGATATTGCCGCTGGTTCCGTTCGATAACATTCCGACGAACGGCGGTCGGCCCGGGCCCGAATTCAGCCGCTCGCCCAACTGCCGCGAGAAGACTCCGAAATAGTCGGCGCTGACTTGCCGCCGCTCGTATCCGCCCACATAGTGGATCGAGAAGTTCGCTAGGACGGCGAGCGGGCTGCCGTCGGCGTGGCGAACGGAGAGCACACCGATCTCGGGATCGACTGGTCCGGCCGGCCTCACCAGGTCGGCGCTGCCGCGCGGAGGATTGAAGCGGACCCGGTCGCTCGTTTCGCCGAACGGATTCGGCGGGATGGTGCCGGGCTTCATCCACCAGCGGCGGTTATGGCAGTATTCCGGCTTCCGGCCGGAGCCCCAGCCGATTTTTGCCGGAGCAAGTTGCCTGGTGGCTTGAATGACTGCCGCGGCGATCTGCCGAACGAGCATCTCGTAGAACTGCTTGTCGAGTTCGCCAGCGCCCAAGCCGACTCGTGGAGCGGCATGGGTATGCGTGGCGGACATGAGCATCCGGCACGGCGGCAGGCCGGTCTCGCGCTGGACGATCTGCTTGGCCCGGTCGAAGTACTCTCCCGGAACGACCGTCAGGTCGCACACGCAAAGCGCGATCCGCTGGTTGCCGTCGTCGAGCACCAAGGCGCGGGCGTAGAGATCGTCGTGGACGGCTTCCACGGGCCCGAGCTTCATGAAGTAGCCTTCCAGCGAGACACCGATGGCCGGAGTGATTTTGGCCGTGGACGCTCCGGCGCGGAGAACGACGCGGTCGCCGTCCGCCGCGGTCTTTGCTTCGTCGGCCCGCAACAGCGCCGGGGCCGCGACTGATGTCACCGCTGCCGTGAGAAAGGTTCGCCGGTTCAGTCTGTTCCTCGATTTCCCCATCAGGTCTCTCCCTCGATCAAGACTCGGCCGGACACCCGCGACGATTCGATCAGTGTACGCTTGCAGCGCTTTTTTTGTCCAGCCGCGGCTGGCGTCTTGATTTTCGCCGCCCGCCGTACTACTGTAGAATCCCTGAGACAAAGGGAAACGCGGCGGCAAGTGCCGAACACGCCAGGCGGGCCACGGCAGGTGGTGTTTCCGTGCCTTTCACGCACCGTATCGGGAGGAGGTCGGCGAAATGATTCGGGCGCTGGTTCTGATGAACGTCGAGCGGGGGCAAGTGCCGGCAACGGCCAAACGGCTCGCAGATATGGATGAGGTCGTCGACGTCTACTCGACGGCGGGCGACTTCGATCTGGTGGCGCTGATCCAAAGCGAGGAGTACGAGCGACTCGCCGAGATCGTCACCGAGAAGCTGCAGGCGATCGAAGCCGTCTGCCGCACAACCACATTGATGGCGTTTCGGAATTACAAATTCTCTCCGTGAGGCGCCGGAAGATCATGATTCGATCGGCTCTACGAAAACTGACGACGGGTGGGCATCTCCAGGAAGATGAGATTTCGACAATCATCGGAGGCATCCGCAGCGGCGAGATCACCGACGTGCAAATTGCCGGCTTCTTGGTCGCCCTGCTGATGAAGGGACCGACGGTCCGGGAAGTCGCCGCCACCGCCCGCGCCATGCGGGCCAACTGCGAGCGCATTTCTCCCAAGATCGAGGGCGATCTGCTCGACACGTGCGGCACGGGCGGCGGACGAACCACGTTCAACTGCTCTTCCGCCGTGGCGGTGGTGGCGGCCGCCGGCGGCGCCGCGGTCGCCAAGCACGGCAGCCGTTCCCTCTCCTCGCTCTCCGGCAGCGCTGATGTGCTGGAGAAGTTGGGCGTGGCGATCGATCTTTCTCCCCGGCAAGCGGAACGGCTGATCGAAACCACCGGCATCAGCTTCCTCTACGCTCCCAACTTTCATCCGGTGATGCACCGCGTGCTGCCGCCCGAGATGGCTCTGGGGATCAAGACCATCTTCTACACGATCATCGGGCCGCTGATCAACCCGGCCGACGCCAAGTGCCACGTGCTCGGCGTCTACCGGCCGGAACTCGTGGAGATGGTTGCCGATATCCTTGTCGAACTCGGTTTCAAGCACGCGATGGTCGTTCACGGTCTCGACGGACTGGATGAGATGTCCGTGATCGGCAAGACCACCGTCGCCGAAGTGAAGGACGGCTGGGCCAAAAAGTACGAAATCACTCCGGAACAACTCGGCCTGCCTCGCTCGACCTACGAGGAACTGGCCGGCGGCACTCCCCAGGAGAATGCCGACATTCTGCGGGGGATTTTCCGTGGTGAACTGCGGGACGCCCGGCGCGACATGGTGCTGGCCAACGCCGCCGCCGCACTCACCGTCAGCGGCAAGGCCGATGATCTTCGCGCCGGCGTCAAGATGGCGGCCGACCTGATCGACCGCGGGGCCGCCGAGGAAAAACTGCGAGAGTGGATCGAGCAGTCGAATCGGATCGTCCAGTCGGAGAACACGAAGTGAGCCTCCCCGAGGGCCACCGCGGATTTTCCGCGGCCTTGAAAGCGGCTCGCGCCGCCGGGCGCGCGCCGCTGATCGGCGAGATCAAATGCCGCAGCCCCAAAGAAGGCGATCTGTTGGCTGGCAGAGATCCGGTCGCCCTGGCGGCCACGATGCAGTCAGCCGGCGCGGCATGCATCTCCGTGGTGACCGAGTCGGAGCATTTCGGAGGAAGCCCTGAGCTGTTGGCGGCCGTGGCTGCGGCCGTCTCCGTCCCGGTTCTCCGCAAGGACTTCATCACCGACGCGCGCGGGGTGCGCCGCACCCGGGATCTCGGCGCATCCTGTATGCTCTTGATGCTCGCGGTCCTCGACTGGCCCGAACTGGTCGAACTCCACCACGAGGCGCACCGCCTCGGACTGGAGACGCTGGTCGAGGTGCATGATGAGACGGAACTCCGCCGCGCTCTGGCGTTGGATCTCGATCTGCTGGGCATCAACAATCGCGACATCCGCGCGCTGGAAACCGACAACGGCACCGTGGCCAATACGCTGCGGCTGCTGCGTCTGGTTCCGCCCGAAGTGTCGGCGATCAGTGAAAGCGCGATTTCCACCGCCGACGAAGCTCGATCGGTTCTCAACGCCGGCGCTCTGGGCGTGCTCATCGGCACCTCCATTCTTCGAGCCCCCGATACCGCCAGCCGCGTGGCCTATCTGTCCCAGGCCCTTCCTGACGCGCTCGATCCCATCCGGAATCCAAGAACAATCTCCGACGCTCATCACTAAGCAGCGGATCATGGTTCGAGTCAAAATCTGCGGCAACACCGATGCGGACCAGGTCCGGGCGTGCGTCGAGGCGGGGGCCGACTGCCTGGGCTTCGTCGTTGAATACCCGATCGACGTCCCTTGGAATCTCGGCCGCGCTGAGGCAAAGAGTTTGCTCGATCGGGTTCCGCCTCTGGTGAGTCGCGCGGTGGTGACGGGCGGATCCCCGCAGACCGTTCTGGCAATCGCTCGCACGCTGAGGCCGCACCTGCTGCAATTGCACACCGACAACCCGCTGGCGGAGACCGAATATCTTGCCCGGGAACTAGCCTCGCTCGGCATCGCCCTGGTCCGCGCGTTGCGGATCGACGTAGCCACGGGGGAGGCTTGCGGCGAGGTGAAAGACCCCATCGAAGCCGCCCTGGCCCTCGAACGGACCGGCCTCGCCGCGGTTCTGCTCGACGCGAGAACGCCGAACATGCCCGCCGGGACGGGCGTAAGCGTGGATTGGCCGACTGCGCGGGCCGTCCGCGAAGCGCTGTCGATTCCGTTGGTTCTCGCGGGCGGGCTGACACCGTCAAACGTCCGCACCGCCGTCGAGACGGTGCGACCGTATGCGGTGGATGTGATCACCGGGGTGGAAGCATCCAGACGCGTGAAGGATCCGGCCTTAATTCGCCGTTTTGTAAGGGAAGCGAGCCGGCGGCCATGTTAGGATTGCTCGAGAAATAATTGGCGGTCAAGTCCGTCTCTTCGGCGAAGCGATTGCCTCGGAAAACTTGCCCGCCGCCGGCGGGGTCGAATACAATAGGCAGTTGAAGCCGACCGGGCGTTGGGAATTCACGGAAGCGGCTGGGGGCGAAGCAGGGTGGCGTCTGCTTCCGCGAATCTCCTGCATGTCCGGCCGATTGTCCCATTAAAGGGTAGCCGTTGACGGGGCGGGAAGGAAGGGGACAGGTCCATGTTTTCGGGCAACGTCTTTGTCGTCAAAGTACATCAATCGGCCGAAAAATGGACCAGTCCCCCGCCGCCCCGTGAACGGCTACCATGAAGGGAGTTGTGTCATGCCTGTGCATGATTGGACGCGAGTCGGCGACGGAACTTTCCACGATTTTCATTATTCGTGGGTGTTGGAGATCAAGCGCGCTCTGAAGCGCGGGCTTCTGCCCGATGGGTACTATGTCATGGCCGAACAGTTCGGAGGCGACCTCGGCGCCCCGGATGTCCTGACGCTCCAGGCGGCGGACGCGACGCCCGAGTCGGCAGGCGGCCTTTCGGGAACCGCGACGCTCACCGAAACGCCTCCGCTGGTGCATGCGCGAGCGACGATCGAGAGAGACCACTACGCACGTGTGCAGCGGACCCTTGTTATCCGCCACACGAGCAACGACCGCGTCGTGGCGATGATCGAGGTTCTATCACGGGGGAATACGTCGAGCCGACACTCCATGCGATCGTTCTTGGACAAAGCGGTCGCCGCTCTCGACAGCGGAGTTCATCTCTTGCTGGTCGACGTTCACCCCCCGGGGGCTCGTGACCCGCACGGCATTCACGGATCCCTGCTGAGCGAGATAGGAACCGAGGAGTACGTGCTGCCGCGAGATCGTCCCTTGACCGCCGTGGCCTACACGGGCGGAATTACCGTCGATGCCTTTGCCGCCCACTTTGCCGTTGGAGAACCGATTCCCGAAATGCCGCTTTTTCTCACCCGTGAGAATTACATTCTCGTGCCGCTGGAACCGGCTTACATGGCCGCCTGGGAGGATGTTCCGCAACGGTATCAGGAGGTGCTTCGTGGCTCGTCCGTCGAGAAGCGATAGACGGAATCAGAGGTCACACCAGGTATCCCGTCCCGGGGACCAACGAACATGACGCACGGAAACAACACTCGCCCTGATCCATGAAACGCCGCACTTTTCTGCAAAGATCCGGCTTGGCTTTCCCCGGCGCGGCCGCCGTACTCGCGGCCGACCGCGTGGAGCCTACCGCGGAATCGGTATTGATCACCTCCGCCCACACCCGTCTCGCCCCAATCCTCGCCGCGGGACTGGGCAAGCAGTATCGCCCTGTTCTCACCGCCGCTCAAGAGATCCGAACCGAACATGAATGGCGCCGAGGCGACCCGCTCGACGAGACAACGACGGCCGACCTGGTGCGCGGGATCGGCGCCATCGTGCATCTGGCCGAGCCTCCGGCAAGTGCTTCCACTGCCGCGCAAGTCGACGTCCGAACGCGAGCCACTTACAACCTGCTGCAGGCGGCTGCCGCCGCGGGCGTAACGCGTGCGATCTACATCAGTTCGCTGGATGTGATGCAGGGCCATGGCGAGCGGTTTGCCGTGACGGAGGACTGGCGTCCGGAGCCCACCACGGCGGCCGGCGCGATGTCGCACTGGTTGGGCGAATGCACTTGCCGGGAATTTGCCCGCCAGGGAAGCATAAGCATCGTTGCGCTCCGCTTCGGCAGACTCGTGGGCGAGGAAGAAGCGGGCGGGAAGCCGGCCGACCGCCCATGGCTCGCCGAGAGCGACGCGGTGCAGGCGGTGCGATTGTCGTTGGACTACCTCCGAAAACGCACCTCCCCGGCCGATCGTTGGACCGTGTTTCACATCCTGGCGGCCGGCTGCCCGCGGTTCCCGATTTCCAAGGCCGAACGCCTGCTGGGATATCGGCCCGAGTTCCGCAGCTAAACGGGTCTCGGTTTTGCGAAAGGAGCAACGATGCAGGTTCTGCTCATCGGCGCCAACGGATATCTCGGGCCGCATGTGGTGCGGGCCTTGTCTAGCCACCATCAACTTCGGATCACCGACATCAAACCGGCGCCTGAGGAGATCCGCCGCGAGTATCCCGGGCACCGATACTTCGAGCTCGACGTCACCTCGCGCGACGAGGTTCTCCGCGCGGCGGAAGACGCCGAAGCGATCGTGAATCTCTCGGTCGTGCGGCGAGAGCCGAAATTGGCCTTCCACGTCAACACCCTCGGTTGTCTTCACGTGATGGAAGCGGCTGTCCGTCATGGTATCCGCCGCGTGATCAATACCGGCCCGCACTTCACCGTGGCCGGGCCCACCTACGAGTCTTACGACTTCGCCATCCCGCCCGACGTGCCGCCGCACCCCGGAATCGGGCTCTATCCGCTCACAAAATCGCTCGGCCAGGAAATCTCGCGAATTCACGCAGAAGAACACGATGTCTATGTCCAGGAGTATCTCTTTTACAGCCTCCGCGACCAAAAGGAACTGAAGCCCGGCGTCGGGGGCGTTCCTTTCGTGGTCACCTGGTCCGACGCCGCGGAGGTCTTCCGGCTGGGCCTGCAAATCGAACTGGACCGGCTGCCTTCGCGTTGTGAAGTTTTCTTCATCCTGGGCGACTGCCCGCAAACAAAGTTTCTCAATGAAAAGGCGAAACGCATCCTGGGGTTTCACCCGAAGGATGATGTCTCGGTACTTTGGCAGGCATCTTCTGCTTCGTCTGGGGAGAAGCGATGAGCGGACTTATCGGCCACACCATGTATGCCGTTCTGGGGTCCAAGGCGGCGGCGCATCGCCGGTTGCCCGTGGGACCGGTGATCGAACGGCACTGGCCGACTTACCTGGCCGCGGCCTATCTGGGCTGCGACATCCAGACGATGCCGGAGGCGATCTGCGTCGATACGGGCAAGGAAGTAGGCTACGGCACCGTGCCGCTAGACAAGAGTCCTCTCACCGGCGGCGCGGTTCGCCCCTTCCACCTCTCCTTTCAACGCACGGACTACAGGCCGCGCGACATCCACGCCATTTTCTATGGTCGCTCCCATCTCACCTTCGGCTGGAGTTCACAGCAACGGGATCTCACCCTGCCCTGGGACCATTTGCCCGACTACTGCGCCGCGGTCGTGGAGGATGCTATCGAGCTTTACGGCCCCGGTGAGCGGCCGCTGGCGTATGTCTTGGGGTGGATGACTCACCTGGTGGGCGACGGACTGATCAAGTCGATCCGGCCCGGCGTCGCACTGCGCTTGCTGGACGGCACGTATACGCCGAAGAATCGACCTATCCAGGATCTGGTCACATTTCACGAAATCGGCCGCAAGGAACTGCGGCTCAATTGGCCGGCCCTGTTGACCGACCTGGCCGAAACACCGGTGGAGTCGATCCAGTTGCATGCCATGCGCGTGG
The DNA here is from genome assembly GCA_012728855.1 of Rhodopirellula sp. Taxonomy (GTDB): domain Bacteria; phylum Planctomycetota; class Planctomycetia; order Pirellulales; family Thermoguttaceae; genus JABWBD01. The sequence continues at coordinate 25,763 of JAAYEH010000287.1, forward strand.
CGCCGCCGCGCGGCCGCCTGGCGCGGGCTTTTCCGGAAGCCTGGTGTCCGCAGCAGCAGGATCTGCTCCGCGCCGTGCTTGAGGAGAACCGCCGCTACCTCCGCGTCTATAAGAACCACGTGCTGGACGAGATGGCGCTCCAACGAAGCGGCGACGGTTGGGAGTGCAATGCGCGGCTGCGCGAGACGGCCGGCGGCCTTGACTACGCCGAGATGGTCGAAGCCGCCGAGAGGGCGCACTTCCGCCATGCACTCTGGCAGATCGGTGAAGCGATTGCCGACCTGTTTGCGGAGGTGGTCCAGCTTGTGCCTCGTCTACGTGAGCTTCCTGACGATCACGGTCCGACTTGGGCAAACCTGGCTCAGCGCTGGGTATGCAAGGGATGAATAGACTGACAATCTCGTCGGAGCTTGGATCGAAATGACCCCGTTAACGGGCGTCGCCTGCAATCAGCACGCGGGTTTCGCCGAGTTGCATGGAGAGAGACATCTTCGGCCCTTGGCCGAGTTGCTCGCCCGATAGCAGGTCGACGATCCGGCCTTGGCGTCCCGTGTCGACTTGCACCGGGCCGTCTTGCGAGGCATGGAGCACGACATAGGAACCGTTGGCGTAGACGTTGCAGTTGCTGTCGGTAAACAGATGGACGCCTGCCTTGCCTGCGGCGACTCGGAGCAACTCCGAAGTCAAGCCAGGCGGCCCGACGAACACCGACCAGCCATCGACCGTTTGGCGCAATGCGACGGCAGCGGAGCCGTCCGGGTAGGTCGCCAGCGTCTCCTCCGGTTTCACATTGACGGCGGCGAACATCGGCGCCACGCGTTTTTGCACTCCAAAACCCGTTGTCAAACCGAGCCGCCTGCCCGCCGCGGTTGGCTCGGCCCACGCCTTCTCCGGCGAAATCTCGGCAAGCTTGAACTGCGTCAGTTCCCCCATCGCGTCGATGTTGTCGCGGTCCGGTTCCTGGAAGCCGGGAGCGTAGCACCAGACGCGGACTTTCCCTCGGGTGGCGTCGAGTATCTGCCGCCGTTGGTCAGGCGAAAGACACCAGGCGTTGAGGAAGACATACATCTTCGTGTCGACTCGCCCGGCGGTGACGTCGTCCAGCAGATACTGCCCGTACGGCGCTCCCATGCGTCCCAGGGGTCGCCGCACCTCGTACACTCCCGGCCTCGTCACCAGATCGCCGCCAGAAGCCACGCGGATCATGCTCTGCTCGTCCACGACGGCGGCGACCTCGGGCCGGAAGGGGATCGGGGCTTTCAACAGCGGTTCGTCGAGAGCCCGGAGTCGAGCCATCTGGTCCCACATCCGCGTATCTTCAAACCAGCCCGTGGCCCCCAGGTCCATCCACCACGTGCCGAAGTTCCGCAGGGCACACTGAGCCGTATTTCGGACCAACTCCCTGTTGGTTTTCTCGATCGAATCGACGCCGTCCTGCCACCCGGGAAAATTGCCGGTGCCAAGGTAAGTCCGCGTGTCGTCCTCGTAGAGCCACATCTTCCCCGCCAGTGCAATGCTCTCGGCAGCGGTCATCGCCGGTGCGCTCTGTCCCAGGCCGCGATCGAAATAGGAGATCGGCGAGCATAGTACGTCGATATCGGGACAATCGAGCACGCGGCGGAGGGCATAGTGGCCGGCGGTGGATGGTCCATTGCGGATCGCTGCGAACTCGAAGACATAGCCGTAAAAGAAGACAACCAACTTGCGCCCATGCGTGGCCTCTCGCACCGTTCGGGCAAAGTGGCAGACGCAATCAGCCATCATCTCCTGCTGAAACTCGGCAAAGTCGATGAGCGGCCGTTCCGCGATGGGATCGCGAAAGACGCCGGCAGGGGCCGCTCGACGGACTGAGGATGACGGAACATCCGCGGTGGCGAGCGTCGCTCGCGAATCCCCCCAGACGGCCTGAAGGGTTTGGTCGTCTTGATACCGGTCTCGCAGCCACTTTCGCCATGCCTTCCGGGAGCCTTCGGAGTATCCGTTGAGTGCCGGCCCCCAGGTTTCCTGGTAAAACCACTCACCGGTGTTCTGACCGCAGGGGTGGTAGCCGGCGACGCGATCACCGAACTTCTCCTCCAAGTGCTGAATCAAGGCAGCAAGCCGCTCGGCCGAATCGCGGCGGAAGTCGGGAGAAGCCACGACCGTGTCAACGTGTTTCTGTGGCCCTTGATCCCAGACCATGACGTCGTCGGGATGGGCCTCGCGCCACCAATTTGGCGCCCCCATGCCAATGCGAGGCAACAGCAGCGCGTTCGGGTTGGCGTCGAGAACCATCTGGCATTGGGAGTCGACAGTTTTCCAGTCAACCTCCTCTTCAGGCCGCGGCCACGGTCTGGACACGGGAAAGCTCACCAGGTTGACACCCGCCGCGGCGGCCATCTTGATCTGGTTGACGAACGGATTGGGCGGCCCACCCAGGAATGTGAACTGCTGACCGGGTCGGTAGAAGGCAATCGTCAGCTCGCGCTGGGGTTCGGCGCGAACCCAGAAAGTCACCCGGTATCGGTGTCCCCGCCGAAGGGAAAGGTTGGGATGATGGTAGATATGGAAATCGGGCCAGCGACCATCCGGTGGCGCCTGGAACTGGACGTGCAGGCCGGCCGAGCCATCACAACCGCAACCAGGCCGGACCTCGATCTTGGCGACGGTGTTTGCTTCATCGGTGGGCCAGAACGTCCAATTTCGCCGGAAACTCTCGGCTCCCGTCTCGAAGCCACATAGCGGGACCACGTCGGTGTTGTCTTCCAGGTCCACCACACGGATGTCGTCCAAATACACATTGCCCGGAGTGGAACCGAATCGAAGATGCATGGTTGCCCGCTCCGGCTCGTCTTCGGTCGGCGAGAACTCAATGGATATCGTCTTCGCGCCAGGCTCAATCGATAGTGGCCGGGAACCCGGGGCACCCCAAAACATCCTGGCTCGCACGGGTTTTTCGTCGACCAGGATCTGAGGGACGCCACCGGACATTCCCACTCGGACGGTCTCGACGGCAAGCGCCGATGCGCCCGAGCAGATGACGGCCAACGTGACGAATGCCAAACGTCTCACGGACATGGGGGTGTTGCCTTTCGATATTCGTTGTCGCAATCTTCCGATAGATTATGAGACACCCATACTTTCTCGGTCAAGGGTGCCGATTTTCCAAAATCACCAGCCCCTCACCACGCGGTCACTGTAGCGGGATGAGCGTTGGAGGAGGAACTGCGCGGCGCGGGGCGCGTGCGACGATGGGCTCGAGCGGGTGTGGTGCCCAAGTTGGCGATTTCTCAAAACCGAGGGCGTTTGGGCACCACGCGCTTTTGGGTGGCAAGAAAGAAGCATGGAGCACGGAGTTCGGAGTTCCGAGCATGGACGGCGCTGGGCGTTTCCGGCGGAAAGGGACCGCGATCCCTCCGTCGGCGGCCGGCCGGAGAACACGAATCATCAATCGAATTGCCAATGAGCTGCGGAGCAGGGCCGCGAAAGCGGCGGGATCCGGCTCCGGGAATGAACGTGATCGCATGTCCACTATCCTTGTCTGAGCATGGTCCATGCGGCGCGCTATGTCAAGGATTTTTCTGGGCCACGGGACGAAGGGAAGGTCGGCAGGGAGGCGGGACGAGGGAGTTTTTCGACAAGGGGACTTTTCCGGGTTTCTGGTCTGGCGAGACTCCGGGGCATAAGCAGGCGGTGGCAATGGGTTTACGTTGGAGGGGACGCGCGCAAGTTCGCACCGGCCGAAAGTCGGGTGTCTAGAAAGTCGGCTGGAGCGGCGAGGAGCGGGGAGTATCGGATCCGGAATGAAGAAGTTTGGTGACACCTTCTTGCTCCCCGGCCCCTGCAACGGGAAACTGAATTTTTAGAGTCTGACCCCGTCGCTCCTTTGTGCAGAACAGAAAGCAGGTCGCTCAGATTCGAGCCCCCCCTCTAGAGTAGCAATGCAGAGATGACCGACGCTCCATCCTACCCACGTCGGTCCACCAGGACGAGCGCGGCGGAGGTTCTGGGGAAACCAAGCAATCACCCTCCCTTCGCTCGCCAACTCTACACCGAAATCCTCTCCTCGAAACGTAAAACGCAAATTCGGGGTCGGATCCTCGATTGTCGGCTTGGGCAATTTCAGATAACCTCGTTTCACCTCCAAACACTTACCAGACTTGGCATCCCAGACGTGCACCGTTTTGTCGTCCGAGTCGCTGTAGATCATGAGACTATCGGGCGCATATGCCACAGCGTTAATCCTGGCTTTGTGTCCGCGAAAGACAGCCACCTTCGCCCCGGTGTGAGCGTCCCACACGCGGACCCTATTGTCAGTCGCACCGGTTGCAATCCGTCGACCATCCGGACTGAAGCAGACACACGTAGTTTTCCATAGAAACCCGTGAGACAAGGCGGCTTCTCTCCCCGTTCGGGCGTCCCATATTCGTAGCCTGTTTACGGCTCGCGCTGTTTTGTTGTCGCTAACCGATAGACAGGTAGTAATCCATCGCCCGTTAGGGCTGTATTCCACCTTTTGCAGATAGCTGTATTCCACCTTTTGCAGATTCTCGTCACGCGAGCTTATCACGGCCAGAAGACTTCCATTCTGAGCGTTATATAGCCGGGCTGTGTTATCCCGCGAGCGGGTCAGGATTTGGCTGCCGTCCGGACTATAGACAACCTGCTCTACCACATCGTTGTGCCCATACAAAACGGCGACCTGGATTCCACTTCGAGCGTCCCATATGCGTCCGGTGTGATCGCCCGAAGCGGTGGCGATTCGCTGACCGTCTGGGCTGCACGTCAGGTCGTAGATTAAGTCTTTGTGGTCGTGAATGAGAGGCGCTGATCCGTCCCCCTGGGCATCCCAGATTCGCATGGTAGAATCATCGGCGGAGCTGGCAATCCAGCGGCCGTTCGGGCTGTAAGCAGTGCTAACTACCGAGGAATCATGCCCAAGGAATACTGCAATTGGCTCTCCTTTGTGTGCATCCCACAACCGCACAGTCTTGTCCCGAGATCCGCTAGCCACATGGCGCCCGTCCGGGCTGTACGAAATACTTAGGACGGAGTCTTTATGACTGCTGAGCACGTTCACCTCGACGCCATTCTGGGCATCCCACAACCGGATTGTTCCGTCATCCGAAGCACTCGCGACTTGGCGTCCATCCGGGCTATAAGACAAACTTGTGATTCGCTTCCGGTGGCGTCCTCGCACGACGCCGAGCGCCCGCCCGTTTTCCGCATCCCAGATTCGAACAACGCCGTCCGTATGTCCGCTGGCATACCTCCGCCCGTCCGGAGAGAAACAAACGCTCGTTACGCCGCCACGTTCTGCATACGAGCCGGCAAGATTGTCCCCGCTCACAGCGTCCCACAGCCGCACGCAGCCATCCGCGGAACCACTGATGATACGTCGGCCGTCGGGACTGTAGGCCACGTCATTGACGTAATGCCCTTTGTGAGCGTGAATCATAATCACCTCCGTTCCGTTCATGGCGTTCCACACCCGAACCGTGCCGTCTTGAGAAGCGCTGACGATCTGCTCACCACTTGGACTGTATGCTACCGATGCCACTGCACCCTTGTGTCCGGCCAAAGTAGTCAGCTCCTTTCCCGTTAGCGCACTCCACACATGCACATATGAGTCCGTCGACGCGCTGGCGATATACAAACCGTCGGGGCTGAAGCAACTCCTTGTGAGAGGATCACCGTTACCGGGAAACACGGCCAGTTGGGCACTGCCGAGATGGATAGATGGCGGCCGATTGGCGCGGAACCACGTGAAATTTGGAGTAGCTACTTCCTTCTGACATCGCCAGTGCTCCAAGAGCCGACAGAGTCTAGGACTCTCAGTGCAGTTTAAGCTGTCTCTGTTCCTACGTGTTTTGTCGCTTTTGTAGTCGGACTTGCTGGATGACCGTTGTTCCTTGTAGTACGGGGCAGCATCCTCACAGTCGTACCACCAGCACGTGTTCCAGAGGCATTGGAACAAGCCTTGTGGGTAGTCGGTCGCGTGGCGGGCGACAAAGTGAACATCTCGACGGAGGGCCTTGTATAGTAGCCATAAAATGTGGCGGTTAGGGCGGTCGTCAGGCAAGGCTTCCCATGCCGCGAAAACGTCTCCGATCAACTCGAACACCAAGCCGGCCGCTGTCTTGGTTTCTAGGAACGACAGCGCCGTCAAAGTCGATTCCAGCAATCCCCATTGCCGAGCCCTTATTTGATGATGGGCAAGTTCGGTCAGGCTCCGAACGTAGTTGCCGCTCCACGGCTCCGTGTTAGGCGGGTTTAACTTGCGGTAAAAGTAGTCCGCAAGATCGGCATGATAGGGCAAGGCACAATCTTCGTCCGGCAGATACCATTCGCGCACGGCATTGTAAAGGCCGCGATGAAAGAAGTCTAACAATGCGCCCCGGTATTGCAGATAAGGCCGAAGCTGGCGGAGGATGTAGAACAGTTCGCCGTTCGATGTCTCGACACCAATCCCTTCAATCATCTCGAGTAGCTCGCGCTGCGACATGCCGCTTCGACTGCTAGCGATAAGGGCAAGGATCATCCGTACGACATCTGGGTCGAACTCATCCCGAAGCCGCTCGATCACTTGCCCAAACAGCGCGCCGATTGGGTCGGCGACTCCTTGCGGAAAGGCCGCGATCCGAGCGGATACTTGCTCGTAAGCTCCAAATCCGCGAAGCTCCTCGAGGGCCACAAGCAAGAACAGCGGGTTCGTCGTCGCGGGGTTGGCGAGAAGCAAGGCAAGCTGTTTCGGGTCGAGTTTCTTGGCTGACAACGACGGCACGCGTGAGACTATTTCCAGCCGTTCGTTGTCCGTGAGCGGCTCGAGTTCGATGCGAGCGAGGTTTCGCTGGGCCAGAGCGTGGAGCATCGGCTCATTTTGAATGGTTGGCTTAGCCGAGTCGTCGACGCAACTGACCACCAATTTCACATGTGGAGGCAGTTCCCAAGGAAGCCAAAACATCGAACAGGCGTTATCCGTTTCGTCCAATTGATTCAGCGCATCGATAACCACCAGCACCTTGACATTGCTTGGTACGCCATAGAGGGCCTGGCGAAATCGGACAGCCAACTCACCGACGTCTTGGGGCACCTCGTCCGTCGGGCCACAATGCCGCTGAAGTTCTAAACAAAACCGTCGAAGCATGTAACGTAAGTTTGTCGATCCTGGGCTCGCGCCGACGAAGTGCGGAATTACAACAGCGTCCGGGTTCGTGTCGGCGTAGCCTCGCACAAATCGGGCCATAGCTGACGACTTGCCCGAACCTGATGGGCCAGAGACTAAGCATGGATGAATCGTAGCGTCGCAGGCGAATGCCATGAGTTGTTCCTGCACTTGTCGGCGGCCCACGTAGACCCGCAGCCGGGTCTCCATAAAGTCCTCGTGATACGCCGCTTCTTCAGCCAGCGGATCTGCCACAGCCTGGCCGTCCCCTGGCGGCATATCGGACAGTCCATATTCGCACTTGATCGCCCGCCAGAGCCCCTCTAGAACCTGATCGCCAAATTCTTCGAGACCGCTCAGGTACACGAGGCCGAACTGGTCAAGGAACTGGCGTACGCGCCCATCCAGGATTGCATACTCGTCCGGACCGATGATGCCATCACTGGTAGCCTTCTCAAGCAACTTTCGATCGACCGGATTCGTGAGTTCACGGTTTGCCAACTGCCGGTTGACTCGCAGGCCCGCATATCGGCATGGGTAGTTCTCAAATGGCGGATGGGTGAGCGGGGTTTCACGGATTGCCTGTTTCAATGAGGCGAGCTTGTGAGCGCTGGCTTGGTTCTCCGATTGAAAATCACCCCGCTTAGCCTTCGGCAACTCTTCAATAAACGTCGGATCACGGAAAAAGAACAATCCGCGTTCGTGCATCTTGATGTCTCGCAGAACTCCGTAGAGGATTTCCAATTCCGTCACGCTCTTCCCTGTCTGGTGCTGAAACCAGCCGTATTTGTCAGCCGCGTCTTCGGTGAAGGACTCTGGCACCCAGCCGTAGCGCTCGCCGAGTATTCCGACGAAAAAGGGCCGGCTCTCGTCGATCTGTTGCAGACACAGGTCAAGCACCCTATCGTTCTGAGCCTCCTCCTCAGTGATCCCCCAGCGGAGGTCGATATCGATCAAATGAATACGGTACTTCTGGAGCCGCTCGCGCAGGGCGGGAAAAACCCGTTTCACTAGCCAGTCCCGCTCCGCATGCATGTCGCGGAAAGTGGAGGAAATGAACACCCGAACGGTTTTCCAGACAGCAGACATCGGTAAACCCTACTGGTATCACTGTTGCTACTACGTATTGGTATAGCCCGCGCCCACCTCTCTTGCCAGAGCCGCGGCCGACCTGGGGAGCGGTTAGGTTCTTGTTGAGGCCCTCCTCTGCCATCGTAACCGCCAATCGCTTGCCGACAGCCACGTCGCCGACGGTGTTCGGCGATACGCCGGCTTCCCGAGCGATCTCCCCTTGGTTGAGCATGCCACCAGCGAGCATCCGCTGAACCATGCGGATCGTCGCGTCATCGATCCCTGCCCGTGAATTGGGAACTCGACGAGCTGATTGCGGCCGGGCCGGGGCGTGCCAGATGAGCCTGCGGTTGCGGGCGATGATGCCGAGCACATACTCGCTGAGTCCGGTGCGGGCAGCGATCGTTGCATGATCCATGCCCGTGGCGAGTATCTCCTGCTGATAGGCAACAAGAAGCCCCCAGGCACCCAACGATCCCCAGGGCCTGAGGGCTCCACCCGCACCCAACCCCCTCAAGGGCCGCAGTGCAGGCGGAGCATCTCGTTACGGCGTAAGTCGTTGACGCAGTTCGAGCCCTCTTCGGTAAATCGCTACTGAGCCTCCGTGTTTTCGATCAATTGAGCTTCACTTTTATGCAAGATATGGGGTCAGGTCTTGAGGAAGCCTGGCGAAAAGGGGCTTGCCGGATACGATGGTCGCAGCCGCCGTGATCACCAAAAGATCAGGCGGCGGGCTTCAACGTCATCGGTGCAAGTTCGCCGCAACGGATCTTGTACCACTT
>JAAYEH010000288.1 GCA_012728855.1 Rhodopirellula sp.
AAAATGTGCCTGTCCCCTTCTCCCGACGCGGTTTTGGGATAGGCTCTAAGTGAAGTTTCCACTCGGTGGGTCGATAGGACGCCAACTCTGCGTCCTGATCCCCCTCGGCAAGCGGGGTCTACCTTCTGTTGCCTGCCAACGTCGAGATTGGAACCATGCCCGACCTTGCTCTAAACGATGCGCCGTAATCGCAGTCCGTTGTTTGCTTGAGATTTGGGCCTGGTTCAAAAACGGGGACTGGCTCCGAGCCAAAATAGCTTCTGCCGGTGAAAAAACACGGTTCGGCGAGGTGCCTGTCCCTGTTTTTGAACCAGGCCGGAATTTGTGGTTTTTGCGGTCTGGCTGAAGTTTTCCGGTCGTGCCGACCGATATAGGGTTTCAGCCGCAGGCGGTGCCTGCCGCTTAGGCGATCACCCGAAAGCGGGCATTCGTTGTAAGTCACTTATAAACAATGATTTACGGCGATTGACCGCCCACGGAAGTTGTTTTGCGGCAACTAAGCTCTTTGACAACAAGCACTTACTTCCTTCAGTCCGCGGCTGAGGCCGGCGGGCCGATGATCCGTTGCAACCGGACGAGAATCTTCGGCCCGACCCTGATCCCAGCCGATTGATCTTGACACTAGTCTTTATGGCATTTACACTTGGAGCGTGACTGGGTTGCTCTGCGGGGACGATCGTCGCATCGGCTGGCGACCCCTTTCACAGGAGAATCGAGTCGTGACCAAGAAAGAGATTGTTCGGACCATTTCCGAAGAAATCGGGCTCACGCAACTGAAGACGAAAGAGATCGTCCAGAAGACTTTCGACGCCATTGTGGATGCTTTGGTCGAAGAACGTCGCATCGAGCTGCGCAACTTCGGTGTGTTTGAGGTGAAGCGACGAGCCCCCCGCAAGGCCCGAAACCCGCGAACCGGCGACAAAGTACACGTACCGGAAAAGTTCGTGGTCACGTTCAAGCCCGGCAAAGAAATGGAACAACGAGTTCGCGACCTGGAACGTCAAGCTGCATTGGCAAAGGCAGCCGGCATGGAAACGGCCATTTCGACCCCGGAGCCGGAGCATGCTGGCCCGCCGTTAAGCTCGGTAAGGATTTACGAACCGGATCGCGGCAGTTCCTAAGCCCTCACGCCATCGCCCCCCGTACAGTTCCCAGCAATACTGGGGATGCGATCACCGCACAACAACATTCGATCGATCGGTTCGACCGGTGGATTCACTACGCACACGGAATGTGCCAACGGACCGGTCGGCCTATTGAGGCTTTCCCCTGCGCGCCTGCGACGCCGCAAACTGTATCTCACGGAGGAGTTGTCTTATGCGCAAGCTTCTACTCGCCGCTGCACTCGGCGCGATGCTTTCTACTTCCATCGGGTGTATTATCCCGGCTTATTCCGGCGATCCACAGCGCCGCGTTCCCGAGTTGATTCACACGTCGGAGAACCTCCGGCAGATCCTCGACGAATGGGAGCGGATTTGGTTCCTTGACCAGCCGTCTCACATGACGCCCTATCGCATGCATGGCGGAATCATCTAGAGATTGCCTCGCCGTTGCTCCGCGCCGCTGTAGCGGGTACATTGCAGGTTTGGAATTTCCCGCAGCCTGTTCCGCCAGGCCCAAACCTGTCGAGCCTCCCGCATCCATCCACTGTGAGCCACGTTGAAGTCGAGCTTGACGTCCAGCTTGGCCGCCTGCGGCTGAAAAACCCGATTCTCGTGGCTTCGGGGACATTCGGCTATGCCCGCGAGATGGTCGGGCTGGTCGACGTCGGTCGGATGGGTGGTATTCTTCCCAAGACGATTACCCTTGCGCCTCGAGCCGGCAATGCCCCGCCGCGTACGGTGGAAACCACCGGCGGGATGCTCAATTCCATCGGTCTGGATAACGATGGCATCGAGGCGTTCGTCACGAACCATCTCCCCTATCTGGAGAGTTTGGGAACCGCGGTGATCGTCAGCATCGCCGGAAAGAGCCATGAGGAGTTCGTCCGCATGGCCCAGCGGCTGGATGGAATGGGCGGCATTGCCGCCTTGGAACTGAACGTTTCCTGTCCGAATGTCAGCGGCGGGGCCGATTTCGGCGCCGATGCCGCCATGTGCGAAACGGTAGTGGCCGGCGTTCGCCAGGCCTGTTCGCATCCGATCCTGGCAAAGCTCACCCCCAACGTCACGGATATCGCCACCATAGCCCGCGGCGCGGAGGCCGGCGGCGCCGACGCCATCTGCCTGATCAACACCTGTTTGGGCATGGCCGTCGATTGGCGGCGACGGCGCCCGCGCCTGGGCAATGTCCTGGGCGGATTGAGCGGTCCGGCGATCAAACCGATCGCTTTACGCGCCGTCTACCAGGTCGCCCGCGCCGTCAAGACGCCGCTGGTCGGCATCGGTGGCATCGCCTCGGTTGACGACGTGATGGAGTTCCTCGTTGCGGGCGCCACCGCCGTCCAGATCGGCACGGCGAATTTCTACAATCCTACCGTATCGATCAGGATTCTCGACTTGCTCCCCGGCGCCATCGCCAGTCTCAATGCGAGCCGCGTTGACGAAGTGGTGGGAACCCTGGCCGTCGGCGGTGGAGCCTAAGCAACATCCCGCAAGGCACTTTCAACCCCGAACCCCGAGTTTCCATGCGAGTTCTTTCCGGCATTCAACCCACGGGCCGATTCCACTGGGGCAATTACTTCGGCGCGATCCGGCAGTACATCGATTTGCAGGGCAAACGCGAAGACGCCTTCTATTTCATCGCCAACCTGCACGCGCTGACCACGGTCCGCAACCGCGATCAACTCGCCGCCAACACGGTCGACGCCGCTCTGGATCTGCTGGCGCTGGGGCTGGATCCCGAACAGGCCACGCTGTTCGTGCAGTCCGATGTCCCCGAGGTGTCGGAACTGTGTTGGCTCCTCATGACCGGTGCCCCTTTGGGCCTGTTGGAGCGATGTCATGCCTACAAAGACAAGAAGGCGCGCGGCCTGACGGCCGACGCGGGGCTATTCAGTTATCCCGTGCTGATGGCGGCCGACATCCTCATGTACGACTCGGATATCGTTCCCGTTGGCGAGGACCAGGTCCAACATATCGAGGTGTGCCGGGATCTGGCGGCCGCCTTCAACCACGCTTTCGGCGAAATATTCGTTTTGCCGAAAGCGAAGATTCTCGATACATCGGCGCGCGTTCCCGGCATCGACGGCGAGAAGATGTCCAAGAGCTACAACAACACGCTGGAGGTTTTCGAGGAGCCCAAGGCGCTGCGAAAGAAGATCATGCGGATCGTCACGGACTCTCGCCCGCTGGAGCAGCCGAAGGATCCGGAATCGGACCACTTGTTCCTGCTCTACAGCTTATTCGCCGACGACGCCCAGCGCGACGAAATGGCGGCCACCTACCGCCGTGGCGGCTTCGGTTACGGCCAGGTCAAAAAGGCCCTGGCAGATCTGGCGGAGTCGTATTTCGCCGAGGCGCGCCAGCGGCGAAGAGACTTGGAGGGCGATCCGGCGCGAGTCCGTGAGATTCTCGGCGACGGCGCCGCCCGTGCGAGGAAGAAAGCGGCCGAAGTGCTGCGGCGGGCCCAATCGGCCTGCGGCGTCAAGTTTTGAAGTGAGGCTTACGTGCAATTTCGTACCCGCGCCATCCACGTCGGCAATCCACGCGACCCGGCCACCGGAGCGGTCGTCGCGCCGCTCCACTTGGCCAGTACTTTCGTCCAACCGGGGGCGGGCGAGTGGGGCGAGTTCGACTATTCCCGCAGCGGCAATCCGACCCGCAAGGCATTGGAAACGACGCTGGCCTTGCTCGAATCGGGCGTTGGCAGCCTCGCCTTCTCGTCGGGAATGGCCGCGATCCACTGCGTGACCATGTTGATTCGCCCCGGCGACCGTATCGTGGCTGGCGCCGATATTTACGGCGGCACCTACCGCTTGCTGCACAAGCTCGTTCGACCCGGCGCGGTCGACGTGGCGCTGGCCCCGTCGACGGATCTGGCCGGCTTGGAGAAGGCGATCGACGCCCGCACGCGTCTGATCTGGATCGAAAGTCCCGGCAACCCGCTGCTTTCGATCACGGACATCGCCGCGTGTGCGGAACTGGCGCATCGCCACGGCGCTTTGCTCGGCGTCGACAGCACCTTCGCCACTCCGGTATTGACTCGTCCCTTGGAGCTTGGCGCCGACATCGTCATGCACTCGGCCACCAAGTATCTGGGCGGGCACAGCGACCTGCTCGGTGGCGTGTTAGTGGTGGGGAATCGGGATCTCTACGACCGCCTCTACTTCATCCAAAACGCCACGGGGGCCGTGATGGGGCCGCTGGAGTCGTTTCTCTGCTCTCGCGGTGTCAAGACCCTCGAGTTGCGCGTCCGCGAGCAGTGTCGCTCGGCGGCGATGCTGGCCGAGCGCCTCGCCTCGGACTCGCGGGTGCGGCGAGTGTACTACCCCGGCTTGCCCGATCACCCGGGCCATGAGATCGCCTCTCGGCAAATGGAGGGCGCGTTTGGCGCCATGCTCAGCTTCGAGGTGGAAGGCGATTTTGCGGCTGCCAAGAAGGTGGCCGAAAGCACTCGGTTGTTTCAACTGGCAGTCAGCCTCGGCGCGGTGGAGTCGCTCATCGAGCAACCTGCCTCCATGTCGCACGCCAGCTACGATCGCGCGGACCGCCTTACCCACGGTATCAGCGACGGGATGATCCGGCTCTCCGTCGGATTGGAAGCCGCCGAAGATCTTTGGGACGACCTGGATCGGGCCCTGCACCACGGCCGCTGAGGATCAACACTGCGGATTACTTTTCAACCTTGTTGACAGTTTACGTTGGGACGGAATTCGTCTTTCTCGCCGGGAGGTCCATCCATGAAGTCGCTGTTCGCGGTCCTGATTATGGGAACCGCCGGCTCTCTGGCACTCGCCCAGACAACCGACGCTCCGCCGTTCTATGAGAACAAGATGGATCTGCTTGTCTGGCTGGATGCCGAGGGAAATTCCAAGGCAATCGAACAGCCTCAAGACTGGCGGCGGCGACGAGAGCATGTCCTCGAGAACATGCAGTTGGTGATGGGCCCGCTGCCACGGCCGGAAACCGCCATCCCACTCGACGTTCAGGTGCTCGAAAGCGAGCGGCTCGAGAAAGTCACGCGAAAGAAAATCACCTACGCCGCCTCGCAAGGCGACCGGGTGCCGGCATACTTGCTCATTCCCCACCAGTGCAAGGGGCGCGTGCCCGCAGTGTTATGCCTGCACGGCACGAGCGGTCCACGGGGGCGGACCGCCGGCTTGGGCCCCGACTACCCACGTTATACCTTGGAATTGGCCGAGCGGGGATATGTGACCATCGCCCCCGACTACCCGCTGCTGGGCGACAATCAGACCGATCCGGCGGCGCTCGGCTATGCCAGTGGAACCATGAAGGGCATCTGGAACCACATGCGGGCGGTGGACCTGCTCGAGTCCCTTCCCGAGGTCGACAGCGAGCGGATTGGGGCTTGCGGGGTCTCCCTGGGCGGACATAATTCCCTCTTCGTCGGCGCCTTCGATCCGCGAATCAAGGTGGTCGTGTCCAGTTCCGGCTTCGACTCGTTCGCCGACTATATGAACGGCAATCTTTCCGGATGGTGCCAGACCCGCTACATGCCTCGCATCGAGTCGGTCTACGGCAAAGATCCCCAGCGACTGCCGTTTGATTTCCCCGAAGTGTTGGCGGCAATCGCTCCGCGCCATTTGTACGTTCACGCTCCGCTGGAGGATTCGAATTTTCGCGTGGAAAGCGCAAGACGCTGCATCGAAGCCGCACGGACCGTTTATCGGTTGCTCGGCGTCGAAGAGCGGATCGTGGCTGTTTACCCCCCCGGCGGGCACGGCTTCCCGCCCGAGGCTCGCGAAAATGCCTATCGCTTTATGGACCGCGTGCTTCTGGGCAAACAGGCGGAGCCCGACACGGCCGGCGCGAGCGAGGCATCGTCCGAAGCAGTGATTGTCGACGCCGACTTCCCCGGCGGTAACATTCTCTTCGACAAGATCGAAGGCGACACAGTCTTTCTCCGGCAAGATCTTCGCGACACCGCGGGCAACTGGTTCTACTGGTGTTTTCGCATCCGTGGCGTCGTCGGACGGACCCTCGCTTTCCGGTTCACCGACGGCAACGTGATCGGCGTTCGCGGCCCGGCCGTGAGCCTCGACGGCGGAGAGAGTTGGACGTGGCTGGGCGCTGCCGCGGTCGACGGAGCGTCGTTCACGTACACGTTTCCAGCCTCCGCCGGCGAAGTGCGGTTCGCCTTCACAATGCCGTATCAGGAAGCCGACCTGCAAGAATTCCTTTGCAGGCACGAGAACCATCCCTCCCTCCGCGTCGAAACGCTCTGCCGCACCGCCGGCGGACGCGATACCGAGCGGCTCCGCGTCGGCCGTCTCGACGGCAACGCCGATCACCGGGTCTTGCTGACCGCACGGCATCACTGTTGCGAGACGATGGCCAGCTACGTCATGGAGGGCGTGCTTGCCACGATCCTCAACGACGAGGACGACGGCGCCTGGCTCCGAGAGCACGTGGAATTTCTGGCCGTTCCGTTCATGGACAAAGACGGTGTCGAAGCCGGCGACCAGGGCAAGAACCGCAAGCCGCACGACCACAACCGCGACTACATCCAGAAGATCTACCCCTCGGTGCAAGCCCTCGCCGAGTGTGTTCCGACCTGGTCCGACGGCCGGCTGCGGATCGCGCTGGATCTGCACTGCCCCTGGATCCGCGGGCCGAACAACGAGGTGATCTACTTCGTCGGCGGACCCGATGCCGACATCTGGAAACGAGTCAGCCGCTTCGCCGAGCTACTGGAAGAACTCCGCCAGGGACCGCTCGTCTACCGCACGGCCGACAACCTTCCCTTCGGCAAGGCGTGGAACACGGGCATGGCTGCGCCAAATCTGAAGAGTTTCGGTCTCTGGGCGGCCGAGCTTCCCGGCATCGAGGTCGCCGGCACCATTGAAACTGCCTACGCCAACGCTTCCGGCTCGGAAGTCAACGCCGACACGGCGCGGGCGTTCGGGCGCGACCTCGCCCGCGCCATCCGCGCTTATCTCGACCGCGGCCGTCGATCCGATTCTGGCGGCTGAACAGCTTGCCGGATCGCGAATTCGTGCTTCTGGACAACACCGACTGCGCCGGCATTCTCAGCGCCGACGGTCACTCGTCGAACACGACCGCGATGGGCACCCATTACCTCGAGAAGTTGCTCGCCAACTGGCCCGCGGTGTTGGCGGCGTCGCCGATTCCACCGGCAGGGTGCTGACGTCCGATGATAACACGACGCTCTGGTGTGCCACCCCCATTGACCCAGCGATTTCTCCCGCTTAGACTCAAGCCGGTCGGTGATTGAGCTTCCGATCGATTTCTCAGCGAATCACGCAACAACCGTTCCTGCGTCAAGTTTCTGTCAGCACCGATTCCGGAGGACCGTGCGATCATGCCCCGGTTCATTGAACTGCGCTTTGTGGAGGACAACATCGCCGTGCGTGCGCGGTTGTTGGAGAATGAAATGCCACGCACCTGCGCGGAGTTGATCAAACGCATGCCGCTGGAGTCGACGGCGACCCACGCGCGCTACTCCGGCAGCGAGGTGGCCATGCTGCTGAGCACCGAAATCAAGATCGCTCGTGAGAAGGCGACCTGCGCCACGCTGCCGGGCGACGTGGCCTATGTCTGGCTCAACCAGGACGACCATTACGGCCTCGACGACGACGTCTCCGAAATCTGCTGGTTCTACGACCGCGACTGTCGACCGAGCATGGCCGAAGGGCCGGTGCGGGTCAACGTGTTCGCGCGGATCGAGGAAGAGGGAGAGGACGTCGGGGCGTTCTACCGCGCGTGCGCCGATACGCGGATCACCGGCGTGAAGACCATGCGCATCTCCTTGCTCGCGGAACCTCGGTAGACCGCCGGCGCTGTTAAGGAAATCGAGACGAGAGGGAGGCAAACCGTGGCTGAGGAGAGTAAGGTTTCGGTGGATACGGTTGGACTGCTCGGGCTCGGGCTGATGGGGCGGGGCATTGCCGCCTGCCTGCTCTGTCACGGACTGAAGGTGAGGGCGTACAACCGCACCCGCACGCGGGCGGAGAAGGCGCGCGAGTTCATCGCCGGCGTCATGGAGGAAGTGGTCCGCCGCGGCGTAGCCGCCCCGCAGGCGGTGGCGGACTGGGGGGAGCGTTTCACCGTCGTCGATGCTGTCGCGGATCTGGCGGACTGTCCATTCGTGGTCGAGTCGGTGAAGGAAGATCTGGGACTGAAGCGGCAACTCTACGCGGAGCTGGAAAAGTACATCGCCCCGGACGCGGTGATTGCATCCAACACATCGAGTTTCCCGCTCACGCTGCTCCAGGCCGAGCGCGCGCGCCCGGAGCGTTTCGTGGTGATGCACTGGGCCGAGCCGGCGTGGATCACGCGTTTCATGGAGATTGTGCGCAACGAGCGGACCAGCGAGGATGCCGTGGCTCGCACTCGCGCCTTCGGCCTGAGGTGCGACAAACAGCCCAGTTTTCTGAACTTCGACATCCGGGGATTCATCGCCAACCGGCTGATGTACGCGTTCATTCGCGAGGCGTGCTACCTCTACGACCTCGGCGTTGCGGACGCCGCAACCATCGATCGGTCGTTCCGCAACGACACGGGGTGGTGGGCGACGTTGGCCGGGCCGTTCCGCTGGATGGACTTGACCGGGTTGGAAGCGTACGGGCTCGTCATGGAGGGGTTGCTGCCGGAACTGTGCGACCGGAAGACCGTGCCGGAAGTCATGAAGAAGATGCTGGCCGAGGGCGCGCAGGGCACGGCCAACTGCAAGGGGTTTTACGAATACGACCAGCGCACGGCCAAGGCTTGGGAAGAGACCTGGGTCGAGTTCACTTACGACATTCGCGATCTGATCACGAAGCACGAGGCACGCCTGGGCGACCTCGGCGCGCTGTAGGAATGACGCTAAGGTACTCAAACTGTAAACGGAGTTGAAAAGGGGACTGGCTCCGAGCGTGTTTGTGGCCCGAAACGGCCGAGGAAACGCCTACCGCTCGGTGCCTGTCCCCTTTTCAACGGGCCATCGAGTTGGTCCGCCCGGGAAAGGGGACAGGCACCGTCGCGGCAACCTCCAACCTCGCGGAAAACCCGCATTTGCGACGGAGCCAGTCCCCTTTCCCGGGCTGCCGCACTTCCAGTATGAGTAAGGTACGACCTCCTCGA
>JAAYEH010000289.1 GCA_012728855.1 Rhodopirellula sp.
CTGTATCGAAAAGACGGCAACAGAGAAGAGGAACCCGTAGTCTGTGTTTAAGTACGGGTTCCTCTTCTCTGTTGTCGTTCTTTGTCCGCGGCGAAACGGACATATCCACAGTCGGGAGCACCGTTTCCACCGATTGCGAATCGCGCGAAGGAACCCACGAATTCTGCGGAGGAGGCTTTTTCGAAAAGCTTACCCATTGTCTTATTCTACGCCTCGCACGCCGTCGACACAAACCGCCCCGTGCGCGCGTCCGGAAACCGGCGTTCTTCCATCGCCGCACGCAACTCTATCACTTCGACCATGCCCCGGGCTATCGGCATCCGGAGAAGACGCTTTAGCATCGGTGAGAACATCGCTGCCGCAGCCGAGAAGGGGGCAGATATTGTGCCCCGCTTCTTTCTTGGATTCGGGGGTGCGCCGCGTGCTTGCCAAACGCCTCTCAATGCGTCAGAATAAGGGTATCTTAGGCTTTTCCCGGTGATGGCTCCCTCTTTTCTGCTGATTGCCTGCGCAGCCAATTCTCCGCAGGCGATAGAACTGCCGAGTCCGCCTATGAGTTCCGGACACCTCGAATTGGATCTGCTGGATCGAGCGGTGAAAGGCGACCGGGCCGCTCTCTCGCAACTTCTGTTGCTTCACTACGACGGTTTGCGCCAGCATATTGCCATGAGGCTCCGGGGCGAATTGCATCAGTTGGTTCTCGCCGACGACATCCTGCACCAGACCATGGTCCGCGCCAGCCAGGCGATCGGCCGGTATCAGCCGCGGCATGAAGGCGCCTTTCGGGCATGGCTCCAAACGATTGCCGACAACCTGATTAAGGACGCCCAGAAGCGACGGCGACGGGAGCGACGCGTGGGCCAAGAAAAGATCCCAGGTGAGACCGGTTCCTGGGCGGCGGCCGTGGAGCGAATCGCCGGCGACGGCACGACGGCGAGCGTGCGAGGCCAGCGGCGTGAAAATGCCGACCGCTTGCTGGCCGCCTTGGCTTCCCTGCCCGACGATCAACGGGACATGGTGGAGAGATACTATCTCCAGGAGCAGTCGCTCGACGAGATTGCGGAAAGCCTGGGATGCAGCAAGGGGGCCGTCCGCGCAAGCTGCTACCGTGCGCGAAAACAGCTCCGCGAATTGCTGGGACGATCGTCGCTCTACTTTAGCGGGTAAAGGCAGGCAGAGGCCATGGTGACCGGTTCCTCCAGCGGCGCGCAAACGGATCGGGCGGATCGGATCCGCCGGGTCGTCTTCGACTGCGCACAGCGGCGTGCCGCCGGCGATTCTGTTGCGGAGGAATCGATCCTCTCGGATCACCCGGAGCTGATGCCGGATCTCGCTGCGGAACTGGAGAAGCTTCGCCGCATCGAAGGGGCGCTCGACGAGGCCGGCTGCGAGCGGATGATCGCGAGGCTGGCAGCGGAGTCGGGCGACTCGGACGGCGAATTCCGCCGTCAGAACGGCCTCGATGACGGCCACAGCGCCAGTACGATCAGCCGCCCCTCGGGCGACCCGCGCGGACCGGACGGCGTGGCGGCCGGCAACCCCATCCCCGCGAGAATCGGCCGCTATCGCATCCGGCACTTGCTCGGGGAAGGGGCTTTCGGACGCGTCTACCTGGCGTGGGACGAAGAGTTGGCCAGAGAAGTCGCCGTGAAAGTACCGCACGCGGATCAGGTGACCGACCCCGCCGGTGCCGCGGATTATCTTGCCGAAGCCCGCCTTGTCGCTCGCCTGGACCATCCGGCGATCGTGCCGGTTTACGACGTCGGCCGCACGGACGACGGCTGCTGCTACGTGGTGTCCAAGTGGATCCGAGGCAGTGATCTGCGGCTGCAGATGCAGCGGCAACGGCTTTCCAAGCAGGATTCGGTCCGAATTGTGGTGTTGGTGGCCGAGGCGCTCGACCACGCCCACCGCCAAGGGCTGGTTCACCGCGACGTCAAGCCGGCGAATATCCTCTTGGACTCCAGCGGGGCGCCTTATGTGAGCGACTTCGGACTCGCCTTGAGCGGCAAACGGCTCGGCGGGGGCCGTAGCTTCGCGGGCACGCCGGCCTACATGAGTCCCGAGCAGGCCCGCGGCGAGGCCCATCGGGTCGATGCTCGTTCCGACGTATTCAGTCTGGGCGTGGTTCTCTACGAGTTGCTCACGGGAGAGAAACCGTTTCAGTCGGAGTCGCACGAGGATCTCTTGCATCAGGTTGTAGGGACGGACCCGGTTCCACCTTGCCGACGCGATGCCTCCGTGGCGCCCGAGTTGGAGCGGATCTGCCTGAAGGCGATGTCGAAGCGGGCCGCGGATCGCTACGCGACCGCCAAGGAGATGGCCGATGATCTGGAGCACTATCTCGACCAGTGCGCCCGCCGGCGGATCCTGCAACAGTCACGCGTTTCCGGCGATGGCCGGCTCCTTCTGGACGCCGCCGCCGGACCGGCGCCGCCGATCATCGTGCCCAAAGGGCTGCGAGCGTTCGACGCCACCGATTCGGAGAGCTTTCTTCCCCTGGTGCCGGGGCCCCGCGACCGCGACGGCGTGCCCCAGAGCATCCAACAATGGAAGATCCGGATGGAACAGCAGGATCCGGAAGAGTCGTTTGCCGTAGGTGTGATGTACGGGCCGTCGGGTTGCGGCAAGTCGTCGTTGGTCCGCGCGGGCCTGCTCCCCAGGCTCTCGACGCGAATCCATACGGTTTACGTCGAGGCTGCTGCCGACGACACCGAGGCTCGCATCCTGAAAAAGCTTCTCCGCCGCTATCCCGAATTGCCCAAAGATGCGGGGCTGGCGGATTGCCTGGCGGCGTTGCGGTGCGGGTGCGGGCCGGCGGAGGGCTCCAAACTGCTGGTGGTCGTCGATCAGTTCGAGCAATGGCTGCACGGCCGTGGTGAGGCCGACCGCCGGCGGCTGGTCGAAGCCCTGCGGCATTGCGACGGCGCGCGGCTGCAGTGCCTGCTTCTGGTTCGCGACGAATTCTGGTTGGCCCTGAGCCGCTTTATGAGCGAGTTGGAGATCGACCTGGTGCAGCGTCACAACTCGGCGCTGGTCGATCTGTTCGATCCGCCCCACGCGCGGAAAGTGCTGGCGGAATTCGGCCGCGCCTTCGGGCAGTTGCCCGCCGATCTCGGCCGGCTGAGCGGCCCCCAAAAAGCATTTCTCCAGCAGGCGATCGAGGGGCTGACCCACGAAGACAAGGTAGTCGCCGCACGGCTGGCCCTGTTTGCCGAGATGGTCAAAGACAAGCCGTGGACTCCCGGCGCGCTGCGCGACGTGGGCGGAGCCGCCGGCGTGGGCGTGAGCTTTCTGGACGAGACGTTCAGCGTCCGAGGGGGAAATCCGCGGTATCGGATCCACGAGCAGGCGGCCCGCACCGTGCTCGAGGCCCTGCTGCCCGAAATCGGCAGCGAGTTGAAGGGACGCATCCGATCCTACCCTGAATTGCTCGACATTTCCGGCTATGGAGAACGGCCCAGGGAATTCAAGGAACTGGTTCGTATTCTCGACGGCGAAACGCGCCTGATCACCCCGGTCGACCCTGAAGCGATCGGTGCCAGCGATACGGCGATCCGCCCCGGCCTGCGTTTCTACCAGTTGACGCACGATTACCTCGTGCCGGCGCTGCGCGAGTGGCTGACCAAGAAGCAAAAACGGACGCGGAGCGGACGGAGCGAGCTTCGCCTGGCCAGCCGCTCGGCCATGTGGAACGCGCACCCAGAACGGCGGCAATTGCCCTCGTTCTGGGAGTGGATCCATATCCGCATGCTGACCCGATCCGATCTCTGGACCGAGCCGCAGCGGAAGATGATGCGGACCGCGGCCAGGCAGTACGTTCTGTCGTCCGGCGTGCTGGCCTTGTTCGGTCTGGGATTCTTGCTCTCCGGCCTGGAACTGACCGGCTTTGCGAGAGATCTGCTCACGCAGTTCCGGGCCCGCAGCGCCGCCGTCTGGATGGCCGTCGGCTACGAGCCGGCGGTCTGGCCGCTGTTGCGACACAGCCCTGACGTGACGCTCCGCACCCGCGTGATCCACGGAATGAGTCCGATTGCTGCCGATCCGGCAGGGCTGCTCAGTGGTTTGAACCGCCAGGAGGATGTCTCGGTTCGCAGGGCGATGGTGCTGATCAGCGGCGAACTGGCCGGCGATCCGGGCCGGCAGCCCGATACGCGGGCCGATTTGCGGCAGGCCGCGTTGCCCCAGGAAGTGGTCGGACGGCTTTCGGAACTCTACCGAGACGATCCGGATGCCGGTATCCATGCCGCGGCCGAGTGGGCCTTGCGGCGATTCGGTCGGGTTGATGAGATCGCCCGTTCCAACCGGCAGTTGATCTCGCGAGGGATCAACGAGGATTGCCAGTGGTATCTCAACGGCCAGGGGCATACGATGGTTGTGGTTCCCGGGCCGGCACAGTTCCTGATGGGCTCGGCCGACGCCGCGGCCTCCAACGACGACGAGCGCCTGCATCACCAACGGATCCGCCGCAGTTACAGCCTCGCCGCCGCCGAGACGACCGTCGAACAGTTTGGAAAGTTTCTGGACGACAATCCCCGCATCCGTCGCGAACCGGCGCCACGGACCGGCGAGCCAGCCGGCGTGGCGCAGGCATTCGTCACCTGGTACGAGGCCGCGGCCTACTGCAACTGGCTCAGCAAGATCGAGGGCCTGCCGCGGGAGGAGTGGTGCTATCAGCCCAACGAAGCCGGCGAGTACGCGGCGGGAATGGGGCTGGTCGCAAACTACCTGAATCTCCGAGGCTATCGGCTGCCGACGGAGGCGGAATGGGAATACGCCTGCCGCGCCGGCGCGGCGACCGCTTTCTCGTTCGGCAGCGACCACGCCTACCTGGGACATTACGGCCTTTGCGCCGCCGGTTCCGCGGAGCGAGCCGGCCCCGTGGCAACGCGGATGCCCAACGACCTGGGGCTATTCGATATGCACGGCAATGTGGCCGAGTGGTGCCAGGACCGTTACCGGCCTTCCTTCAGCAGTGAGAACGGTTCGTCGATCGCGGATGCGGGCGATCGCCTGCTGGTTCGCGACCTAAATAGCCTTGCATGATTCTGGGAGCTAATGCCCGCCCTTTTGGGCGTAGAGCCGCTGAAGGCGCCGATCTTTCCTCTTCAGGTAGGAGCGGACTTCACTCATGAGGTGTCCTATGGTACGGCAA
>JAAYEH010000290.1 GCA_012728855.1 Rhodopirellula sp.
CCTGCTTTTTGGTCTCGGCCATATACATGTCTTGGATCGCCTGCTTGGCCTTGGCCTGGACGCCCTTGGGCATCTTGTCGAGGATGTTGGCCGTCTTGTGGACCCAGCAACGTTGCCGGCGCATGGTCGGGAACTCCTCCTCCGCCGCTGCCCAGAACCCCAGCGCCCCATCCCCCGTTGCCAAGGCCGGCAGCGCCTTCAACCCGCGCTGCTTCAGATCCCGCAACACCTCCGTCCACGACAACTTGCTTTCCCGGTACCCGTCGTGAACGGCCACCAGCTCCTTGTGCCCGTCCCGGGTGGCCCCGATGACGACCAGGATGCACATCCGCTCGTCGTCTAAACGCACATTGAAATGAATCCCGTCAACCCACACATACACGTAGTGCTTGCCCCGCAGATCCCGCTGCCGCCAGGACTCGTAGTCCTGTTTCCATATCTCCTTGAGCCGGACGATGTTCGTGGCCGAAAGCCCCTTGGCCTGCGGCCCGAGAATCGCTTCCAGGGCCTCCGAAAAATCGCCGGTCGAAATGCCTTTCAAGTACAGGCACGGAATCAGCGCGTCGAGGCTCGGTACCCGGCGCATAAACGGAGGCAAGATGCGGCTCGTGAACCGCTGCCCAGGCCGCCCATCGCGGACCCGGGGTTGGCGCACGGTGATCCGGCCGATCCCCGTCGCCACCCCTCGCTCCGGAAGGTACCCGTTCCGAACCACGCGCCGGCGCCCTTCGGCGTCCAGCACCTGCGTGTGCCGGTCCACGTATTCCGCCACCTCCTCTTCGATCGACGCTTGCAACATCCGCCGAGCCCCCTCTCGAAGCACATCCTCCAAAGCCGTTTTCGCCGTAATTCCTTGTTGATCCGTCCTCGACAAGTCTGTATCATAATCCATGAGAGCGTGTCCTTTCTCCCAGCACGTGCTGGGTCTGATGTGTTACCTATCAGAAGGATACGCTCTCTTTTCCTATCCACAACTTTCGGTTATACCTCTTGCGAAACTGGTAAGCATCAATCTGAGCGAAAGGTATGCTGCCGCGAAGGCGTTGAGGTATCGCGGATACGCAACGGCGCGACAGTCGCTCATCGACCGAATGCGTCATGCTGAGGAGGATATCTACGTCAAGTTGGAAGCTGCTGCAGCTCTCGCTGCCCACGACCACGCCGAGGGCTGGGACTTTGTAGAAACGAAACTGCGTAGTCCCGTCCTGGAAGTTCCGCTGGAGACCCAGCTTGAGACCCTGATTGTGGTCTCTGAGATTCCCAAACCGAGAAGCGAGTGCCTCCTCGTCGAAGTGCTGCGCGACGCAGGACGGGCAGAAGAACTGAGGGCGGGAGCCGCGTGGGCACTTGGTCAGTTCCCGACCGCCTCAGCCGCGAATGCCCTTGTCAACACATTCAACTCCGCAGCGTTGGATGTGAAGACGGAGGCGGCGAGAGCGCTGCTGAAGATCACGGGGCCGCAGTTGAATCATGTCGTGAGTCTTCTTAGGACTTGCGCGCCGGACCAACGCGACGGCATCTCCTGGGCACTTGCCCGAACAGGTGGTTTCGATCCGAATACCCTACTGGCACATGCCGACGACAACCTGCGGAGATGGGCGAGTTACATCGTCGGCCATGGGCGCACCCTGCTAGCAGAGGCCGACGTGAACGCGATCTGCAGATCCGATCCGCAGGTCTACTTCGCAGCGAGCGTGCTGTGGCAGATCATCGAGAGTTGGGTGAACGAACTGAGCGAGTACTAGCATGCAGACCGTACCGCTATACGTCACACGACATGGGGCAGCAATCGTAGGCGATGCGCGAGTCCTTCTGAGGGAGCTAGGGGACGAGACCGTTGATCTCGTAATCACGTCGCCGCCGTTTGCGTTACGACGGCAGAAGTCCTACGGGAACGTGGAAGAGACAGAGTATGTCTCATGGATTGTCCCCTTCGGCAAAGAAGTGTTCAGAGTGCTCAAGAAGACGGGTAGCTTTGTCCTTGATCTTGGAGGTGCGTATCGAGCCGGAGTTCCGTCCCGGTCGCTATACAATTTCCGAGTGCTGCTGGCTATGTGCGACGAGGTCGGATTTCATCTGGCCGAAGACTTCTACTGGTTCAACCCAGCAAAATTGCCTTCGC
>JAAYEH010000291.1 GCA_012728855.1 Rhodopirellula sp.
ATGCCAGGGCGCTTCTTCAGGCAGTACAGGTACAAAGTTGGAGCGGTCGATTCTTTCACGTTTCAATCCCTTCGATGCCAGGGCGCTTCTTCAGGCGATGGTACGGCTGTTTTGGTTCCGACCCCTCCCGTCGTTTCAATCCCTTCGATGCCAGGGCGCTTCTTCAGGCAGGCTCTAATCCTGGCCGACGCCCGACGCTGGAAGAAGGTTTCAATCCCTTCGATGCCAGGGCGCTTCTTCAGGCTCCACACGAGTACATCGGTGTACTTTCGGCAGGCGTGCAAAATCTTTATGAGCCGGAAGCGGCGGGCTGGCAGGGGCTCCGTGAGCGAGCCGGGTGGGCCGGCACCGGCACGAGGATCGCCGTCTGCTTCGCCTGCGGCGGTGAACGGAGCGTGCGTGGATGCTGAGATGGGCTCAGCGACGTGGCGTGCAGGGCCGCCCTCGCCGGGACAGCAGCGCGGATCCTGGCACGCCCCCTTGTCGGTCGTTAGTCGCAGGGACGCCGCGCGTCGGTCGATGCGACAGCGCAGGGCGGGCCGCGGCCCCGGTCTGGCTCGGATTTCGTCGCGATCAATTGCTCCCGATAGTTCCAGGGCATCCAGTCTCCGGGAGCAGCCCGCACGCGTTCATGATTGCGTTGCAACTCGGTCAGGTAATCGACCGGCGATGCGCCCGATGAGTAGCAGGTATGGATGAGGCTCATGTAGAGGTCGCCCACGCGGGCGCCTCGCTGAGTCTTGTAGAACAGCGAATTCTTGCGATGCCGGATGGCCATCTTCAGAGCCCGTTCGCAGACGTTGTTGTCCAACGGCGCGCCGGGCACGCGCAGGAAGAGCGTCAATTCCTCCCAGTGCTTCAGCATGAAGGAGATCGCGTCTCCCAGCGATGAATTCGGCTCAACCCGCTTTTCGTCCAACTGCGCCTTCAGCCAGCGGTGCAGTTCGTCCATCACGGGGCCGCTTCGTTCTTGATGCAGCTTCAGCCGCGCCTCGGGCGAGAGTCGTTGCTCTTTGGCCTCGGCATCCGTCTTGTAAACCCTCTTCAAACACTCCAGGACGTACTTGACCTCCGACGGAAAATATTCGACCACGTCGACGAAGTTCCGACGCCCATGGGCCAAGCAGTTGGCGAGGATCACGCGTAGACCGTCGGGCATGTTGCGACTCAAGGCGTCGCACATCTGCATCGGCGGCGGCAACTCCTGCAAGCGCGATTCCAGAAGCGAGAGGAGATTTTCTCCGGCATGATGCGGACCGGTAAAGAACAGGACAATGTCGGGCCGCCCTTCGGCCACGGACACAATGCCGGTGGTGAATACGCCGCGCCGCTTGGGATCCTCTTCCAACAGAGGCTCTTGGTGTTTGAGCTTCTCCGTCAGTTCCAACACGCGCATCGTGGTGTCGTCGTTGTGCATGAGGTCGCCCTGCGCCGCCAGCCCGAACAGATGCTGATACGCATCGCGCGGACCCTGCTCCGCGGCATCCCGGACCTGTTCCCATTGATCCGACGCAGGCAAAGGAACGCCCGCGAACTTCTGGAGCCGTTGGATGCGGCTCCAGGGCATCCCTTCCCCATAACGTAGCGTGGCAACGACCGATGGCACGCTCGGATCACACTTCTGCGGTCCAGCTTCCTCGGGCAACTCGGCCGTGAAAACGTCGCCGCAATCCCCGCACCGCAGCCGCTCAAGCTGATAGACTTTGCCGGTAACCGGAGCTTGGCCCTTCAAACGCACCACCGACGACCAACGCGACTGACGGTAAAGCGTTCCGCCGCTGCAGCGCGGACAGGAGTCGCCTGGATGCAACGATCCGTGGGTCACCACCACCTGCGCGCAGCCGGTGTAATCGCTGGCGGGAATTCGGCCATGGCCTGGCCGGCGGCGTCCAGCGCGCTCGTCACGCGAAGAATCGCTGCCGTGTCCCTCGTTCTCGGCCGTCCCGGGAGTTTTCCCGTGGCAGGCTGAATTATCCGCCGAACTGTCCTTGCCTTGGTCGGATGATTCGGTGGAGGACAGAACGTTCGATGTTCGTTCGGTCGAAGCTCCAAACAGCATTTTCTGGAGTCGATGGATACTGAGTTTTTTCTCGCGGAGCAGTCCCAGCAGGCATGCGTACCAGCTGAGAAGATCCCGAAAAGGCTGGGCCATCTCCGCGCCCAAGACGGCTTCGATCTGGTCCAGCTTGGACTCCAGATCCGCTTCATCCAGCTCGATGACTTCCGGATTCGATTGCACGCCCTGCCTCCGGCATGACCTGGGTTCCGCCTCCGCCAAGCAGTTCGCGGAACGACTTCACCAACGGCAGCGCAAGCACCAGCTTCACCGGCCGATTCGGCGTCCTGGTCGGTTGGCGGTGCCCTCGCCCGAACGTCTGCCCCAGTACGATCCAGTTCGCCGCGCGGTAGCAGGTTCCGCGGTGTCGCGTCGGATCCACGAACGTCTCCAGAAAACAGACCGGATGCCCGTAGATCCCTTGCCAGTCCACCGGCAGCAATCGCGTCATGCGCCCCAGCACGTGCGAGGCGAGGTGCGGCACCTGGACCCACGGCGGGATGAGGAAACGGCTGTTGTAGGCCAACCGATGCCGGTTCTTCCGTTTCGCCTCCGACGACCAGCCGATGAACCGGTCCCGGCAACTTAATCCGTGGGCCGCCGACGACCAGCAGAGCGCTGCCACCACGCGGTCGCCAGCATAGACCAGGTACTTCAACTGCTCTCCCACTGGCTGGACGTAGCCCAGTTCGTGGTGCTGAGCGAGAATCGCATTGAACAACGGCTCGTCTGGAGTGCGTCGCACCTGCTGAAACGCAAGCGGTTGAATCTCCCTCAGCGAAGCGCGCAACGGCGTGCGATCGATCGGCACGTCGGCGGCATGACGGCGCCACTCCGGGCGGTTGATATGTCGTGAACGCGGGGGCGGCAACTGGAGGTGTCCGCCGCGGTGCAGGGCCAACAACAGGCCCCGACAGACGCCATCCTTCAGCACGCCGTTGGGTTGCCTCCAATCCCAGGCCCGACAGACCTCCTGGGAAAGAGCCTTGCGGTGCATCGCCGGATGTTCGGCGATCAGCTTCCGCAGGAAAGCCACATCGGCGTCCGTGACGCTCCGCCCACGATAGGTGAGGATGACGTTCATGGACGTCACTCTACCCCAAGCCGCGGCAGAACGCAAGGGCCTGTTGAAGAATTTTTCACTCGGCCACCGCCACGGGCCGCCACAGCGGAGCGCCGCCTGCGGATTCCGGGTTGCCGCCGGAGAGCAACACGTGCAACTGGTGGCTCTGGAGGAAGCGGCTGTTGGCCGAGTCGCTGTGCGGCCACCAGGCGAATCGCCCCTGGGAAAGCCGCTTCTGGCACAGCCAGAAGCCCTGGCCGTCGTAGACCAGGATCTTGACCGCGGTCGCGCTGCGGTTGCGGAACACGAAGGCCCAGCCGTTCATCGGGTCTCGCTGGAGTTGTTGGCGACAAATGGCGGCCAGACCATCGATTCCGCGACGGAAATCCACCGGCGCGACCGCCACCAGGATTCGCATGGAAGGGCTGGTTTGGATCATCGCTGGTTCCCCCACAGCATCGGCGCGAGCGACACGGCCTGTGCCGTGGCAGAGCCTTTCAGGTGAACTCGCAACTTTCGACCAAGCTCGTCTTCGGCCTCCAGAATACACTCCGGCACGGGAGTTGTCCCCCTCCACGGGATCTCCACGAAATTCGGCGTCTCCTGCGAAGCCTGGCTCGGCGCGAGCGCGTGTAACTGCTCCTTCAGCCTCGTGGGGTTCAGTCGCAGTTCCCGTGCGGTGGCATGCATGCCGTGAATCGAAGCGGCCTCTGCGGCCATCCGCCAGAGCCGGTCAGGAATCCGTCCACGCCGCTTCCGGCCCCGCCGCCATCGCTCGAACGCCTGCTTCGCGTGTGCCAGGGGATCCACAGATACGCGTTTCGGCTGCTTGTACATCGGTCGCCCTCCTCCGGAAAGGTTGAGACTGCGACCGACGAGTCTACACCATTCGCCTAAACGGGTTCATGCATGCTTGCCGAAAGTACACGTACATCGCAATCGCTTCACCCTCCGAAGTTTCAATCCCTTCGATGCCAGGGCGCTTCTTCAGGCGACGGTATCTACAGACTCGAATACGAGGACACGGATCGTTTCAATCCCTTCGATGCCAGGGCGCTTCTTCAGGCTACTGATGGGTCTTACAGAAGACCAGAATCCCGCGAAAAGTTTCAATCCCTTCGATGCCAGGGCGCTTCTTCAGGCGCTACGAGATTCTGCCCCCCGAGACGCGCCCGGATAAGTTTCAATCCCTTCGATGCCAGGGCGCTTCTTCAGGCAACGGTTCCGAATTCTGCCCGTCGAAAAGGGCAAGGACGTTTCAATCCCTTCGATGCCAGGGCGCTTCTTCAGGCGCCGCCATCGCCAAAGCGACCGGGGAGGTGCAATGCTGACGTTTCA
>JAAYEH010000292.1 GCA_012728855.1 Rhodopirellula sp.
CTCGCGACGTTGGCAAGACTTCTGAGTATGTACGTATTGCCGTCGACTGGCGTCCATGTGAGCGAACCACCCAGCCACAGCCTTGGTGCGTTTCTTTCGGGGCATCCCAATCTCCAATGTTTGGTAGTTCGCGTACATCACCCGTCCGAACGTGGCTCGTCGTCCAAAGTCTCGATCACCACCTTCACGCAGAAGAACGTTCCGTAGCTTTTCACGAGTTCATGCTGACACACTTGCGCGTCGTCGCGCCAGATCACGCCGCTTAGCGCGTCCTCGACTGCCCTCGCCAACTTGATGGTGTCCGGCTTGCTCGTGGGCCAAGTCGGGGCACTGGCCTTGAGTGTCTGGGCATTGCGGCCGCTGCCGAAATGGCCGGCTGGTCGAGGGCGAACGAACTCCAACCTCAAGATGACCGGGCCGGTCAGCAGCTCGCCGGCGTAAGCCTGGCGGGCGGCCGCCGAGACCTGCTGCCGCCACACGGCAGTCTTCGGACTATGTTCGCGGACGACGACGACCGGGTTGCCCCTGGTATCCGTGACCGGCACACCGCCTTCGCGGCGAATGACCTGGGCTCGCTTACTGCCTTGCGTGGCAGGTCGCCCGAAAATCTCGAACTCGATTCGCATCACTCGTCCTTTCGCTACTCGATTACCTTCCCAACAAATGCTTTCAGTCGTTTCCGTGGGCATCCGGCGGCAACAACTTCCGAACCGTCGCCAATGTCTTCACGGCCGACAAAAACCGCCGGTGGGCGCGGTCTCGCCAACCGGCAACGAACTTCGCGTCACGGAGATTTTCCGGAGCAGCCCGGGCGACCAAAACATCGCCGTGATGAGACTGCGCCCAACTCAAAGAAATTCGTCGGATCAACAACTGTTCCAGGCGACCGGAGTGCTCCATGTCTAGATCCGCCTCGATGGCCCGGAGTCGCTCTCGCAACGACTTGCCCAGCGCTTCGTCAGTCCCGGCCATCATCCCGACGATCGCCAATTCCGCCATCTCGGCCAGGCCGAACGCTTGCTGCCAGCGCGGTTTGTCCTCCGGCCGATCAGCTTCCTCAGGCAAAGGAGTGTCGTGGTTCATCGATTCATCGGGCATTGATTGCCTCCGCCTCTTTCGCCACACGCCGCGATTGGGTCGATGGAAACCTCGCGATGCCAGGGTGATCCGCATTTGGTCGACCAACTCCCTGTCGAAACGCTCGACATAGTCGTTGACCTGATGGAGTTGTTCCGCCACGACCTGCCACTGGGCTCGGCGAGCACGCCGCTGGCACCGTTTCGCAGCGTCCGCGTCCGCGAGTACCTGGGCAATCGGACCAGCGCCGACGTATTCGCTCCGGATACGGCCGCCTTCGCGGTGAGAGCGATAGTAGTAAGATCGGTTGTTTGGGCGATTCTTGATGGACACGACAGATCTCTCGAACCAACACAGGAACTGCGACGAACCCGGTGGATGCTACAAGAACACGGTCCGAACCACCGGTTACAACCGTATTGGGCTTGATAATTCTTGTTGACGTAACCTTCGGATTATCATTTGCTTGCGAAGAAAAGCCGCCATCGGACTTGCGGGTTTCTCCTTGGCTTTTGATGTATTTCATGCCCGGGTATGCCCTACGCTTTTCTCGTTGCATTATTCAGCCGACTGGCCTGTTTTCTCCTCGCAACTCTGTCTGGTCTCGCGGCGTGAAAGTAGTTCGAAAAATTCTGCGGGCAACCCGGCAAGGGTGGCCTTGATGCCCGGTAGCGGGTCGATGGCGGGGCCGGCTTGGCGCTGAGCCCGCTGCTGTCGTGCTTCCATCTCGAGCAGTTGCTGCGCCGCACGCATGACACGACGAGCGACCGCCGGCGTGTCGATCGGCATCAGATGCAGGGCAAGAGCGGCTTTCCGCCGGATCGCGGCGGTCGCGGCTTGGTCAAAGAAGCGCTTGACTTCGTC
This sequence comes from Rhodopirellula sp., assembly GCA_012728855.1. Lineage (GTDB taxonomy): Bacteria > Planctomycetota > Planctomycetia > Pirellulales > Thermoguttaceae > JABWBD01. The sequence continues at coordinate 1,942 of JAAYEH010000292.1, forward strand.
GGCGGTCTTAGGCTTCAACACCTCCGAGAATTCAAAAACCATCTCGTCCACGATCGTCGGACCGCCCCAATATCCGAAGAACTTCCACAGGCGGCCGAGCTGTTCCAACGCTTCCCTCGGCCGGTCGCCGTGCAGTCCGATTGCATAATGCGTGACCCAACTTTTCGCCTGGAGCCGGTCGGCAACGTCGAAAAACAGTCGCGAGAACATCGCGATGGCCTGCTCCGAACAGGCGAGCTTGCGGGCGATCTCCCCGAAAGGTTCGGCAGCTAAGAGCCTTGCCTCGACCTCCAGACATGTCGGCCGATGTCCGCGGAGTGCCAGGGCTTGGTGAACCGTGGGTAACCAAACGCGCAACCAGGCGAGGTCCGTCTCGGTCTTGCAGTTCGGCTGCGCCTGGCGGTAGAACCAGGCCAACGCGATCTCAACTCCGTCGGATGGCCGAGGAAGCTTATCAGCGGCGATGAGGTGACCGGCCAGCTTCCAAGGCCAATCAACCGGTCGCCAGAGATCGGTGTAGCGGATACCCCAGAGCTCGTCGTCCGAGAGGCGTAACGGCGGATCGGACAGAGATGTTTTGCGCGGCCTACCGGGCGGTCGCTTGGGCTTGGCCTGTCTTCCCGCCTCGCCGTTCCCGTCGGACGAATACCTCTTGGGTCGGAATTGTGGCGGTAAGAGATAAACTGGTGCTGGCTTGTCCCAGATAAAGCCGTTTTCCGGATAGGCATACGGTGGAGGTGGCGGAAGCGGAATACGGAGCAAGCGGCCGTCGCTAAGCCGAACGCGCGCGAATTCAACACTGCTTGTGTACGCGGCGTCGGTCATCGCGCGGACCCTCCGTTGGGATCATCAACCGCTGGCCGTTCGTTCAGTTGTGACTCCACATCAGTGAAGGCGACGATGCCGTTGTCGATCTTGCGTCCCAGCTCGTCGAGCATCTGGACGCTCTCCATGACCTGGGTTCGCACCACCTCGCGGCTTCGACCGGTTGGCGAGCTGCGGAGCAGATCGGGAACCGCCGCTCCGGCGGCAAGCCGCACGTCGTCCAGCAACCGCGTAAGCCGCTCGATCTGGGACGTCAACCGCTCCATCCCTCGCTCCGCCGAAAAGATAGTTGCTCCCGCAGCTTTTCGCCGTGCAAAGATCTCGCGCCGTTTCACTTTTGACCGAGCGGACTGCCATAACTTTTCCGGCGTCAGCCCCTTTTCGATCACCTCAGTTAGTTTCCGCTGTCTCCAAAACACATCCTCGATCGGCGCGATGATCGCCAGATGGCTTGCCGTTACGCGGCGATGCTCGCACAGTTCCTCAAACTCGGTACGGTTCCAGCGGACGACGACCATCCACCAAGCCCACAAGTCTCGGGGTGGCTCGCGCATGATTCGGGCCACGTCCACCGTGAAGCGTTCCTCGTCGTCACCCTCGAGCCGCTGCGGAATCCGCTCGCTCGCCGCGTCGAAGGCCATGGCAAGGATCTCGCCGCAACGATACAAGCGCGCGAGACCGTCGCGCCGGTGCTGCTCGACGAGTTCGGCGAGTTGCTCGACTGCGGGCTGGATCTCGGCAGGGGTAAATTCGTGAAAAAGCCGTGCCCGGCGGACCATGGCATTATCTTCCCTCAATGAAGAAATCGAAGTATAGCGATCGGTTTTATAAAGCCGGCGATGGCAACCAACGAAGGCGTCCAAGTACCAATGGCAGCGAAAGCCGCAAGTTAGTCCTCTCGCTGCAGTTCGTTTTTGACTTCGGTTACCAACTTCTGCAGATCGGCCATCTGCGTGATGTCATGCACCTCGAACTTCGCCAGGACAAACTGCTCGCTATCCACCGGCATTTCTCGGGCCAACTGCTCTACCGTACAAGAGGCGAGATCACTGCCCCAGATCCAATGCAAGGTGTCACTCCCGGCAACCTGACAAACGACGACGTCGGCCGCGGTCAACGCCCGGACTTTGATGTCGTGATCCAGTACGCACCTACGCGCCGTTTCAACCTGATGTCCCCCCAAGCGAGCACTTGCGTCATGAGGCCCGTCCTTGAAATGCGCCCGTGACCAGCCATGCCAGACGAGATCGCTCAACAAATCGATCGTGTCTTCGTCGTCCACGTCCGGATGGGAGTGAAACAGGGCGGCCCAGGTATAACCATCCACCTCATCGAGCGAAAATCCAAGCTCGGTCGGCGCATTGGGCATCGTCGCCAAATGCTGACGGACGAATGCAATCGATTGCTTCGCTCGTTCGTCGTATCCATCGTTGCCGAATAACACGACGATGTCGTCCTGATGCCACGGCATGGCGCCACGGTGCGCCTCGAACAGGTTGTTAGAGACGTAGTTGGCGATCGTTGCCGCCTTGGCGGTCCAATCAGTTTCGGTTTGCGTTTGGGTTTTCATATTGTTGTGTCTCTCGAAAAGGGAAAACGAGCTTGTCGGCATTACGCCGATCAGCTCGGTAAGCCCCGTACAAAGTCACGCCTTTGCGGGCGCCGTCTCGGGGTCAACCTCCTCGTCCACGTTGTCTCCGTCTTCTTCGTCTTCCGTATCCTCATCGGCGTGGTCCTCCGCGTCACCCGCAAGTACCCCTAAGAGGGTCTCGAATAGCTCCTCGTAGTCCCTCAGATACCCGAGCGTATCGAACACTTCCCGAAGCTTCCTACACAAGTTCTGCCCAATCGTAACCGTCTCCTCACGCGGGTCGATCGGGATCGGTTCGGGGGTATCGCGGTACGAGTTTGCCGCGATGATGCCCTGGGATACCGTCTTGGCCTCGCCGCTACGGAGAATCCGCACCACGGCGATTTGATGATCCGGGTCAAGCTCAGCTAGACGCTCTACTTCGGAATCTTTTCGAGCGATCGGGAGATCCAAAATATTCTCGACGACAGTCGGATCGAGACCGGGGATTGCGTCAAGCTTTACAAGGAGTTCAGTGCGACGCGCCATCTTGGCGGCTTTGGCCAAGGAAATTCCGCCTGCGCGAACCTGTCTGGCTAGCCCCGGATCGGCGTCTCGAACGTATATGGCGTCTTGGACAGATCTCGCGCTGACCCTAGCTTGAGCGGCGATCTCATCCCGGGCTTGACAGCCTTCAGGCAAATTTGCCGGCGGGCTGTTGTCGCCGGGTGGCGAGGATTTCGGGCGGCCTCTTCCCGCCATCGCTCCCCCGATCCTAGCTCCCTGATGGCGGCGCTGTCGTGCCCGGTTCTCTGCATCGCGCAACCGATCGGCCTCCACGGCAATCATTGCTCGCTGGCCGACCGTGAGGTGGCGTCGAAAGTAGTTGCTCGTCAGGCTATAGTCGATCGGTGAGCCCTCGCCATTCCAGTCCTGCACAACGGGCTCGATTCCCAACTCCTGGCAGGCGAGGTAACGGTTCCAACCGTCGAGGATTTTGGCTTCGTAGAGTTCGATCGGAAGCCTTTGGCCGTTTTTGCGGATATCCTCCTTGAGAAGCAAGAATTCCTCTTTTGGCATTGGGGGAAATAACTTACCGACTTCGTGCTGTTCGTAATCCATTGCGTGAACTCCGGACGTGCCGGTACTGAAATCCTGTCGCAGTCGCCGGCACGCGGAAACAACTGCGACAGTTGTTGGTTCTACTAGGTGCCCCACAAGGTTCGTCGTCCCTCGATGAGATGTCGCATTCTCAGATGTTCTGGCGGATTCTGAGATTCGTGTTATGACACTGCTGGGACAACGCCCGCAAACGACACACCTCGGATGCCGGGATCCGCCGATGACCACCGATGGTGCGAACGGTGTGTAGCTTGCCGCACCTGTCCCAGGCGCGAAGTGTTTGGACGGTGACTCCGAGGAGTTCCGACACTTGCGCAGGTCTCAGCAGTTTTTTCATCGGACATCTCGTTGAGGCTTACTGTTATCATCCCCAAAAACGCAATTACGACAAGGCGATTTCTGCGAGTTGTTGCGTATTCTTAGATTTTCTTTTTCCCTGCTCATAGAACTACATATATAATGAGATAGCGAGGTATATCGTACGATACCGTTCGATAATTCTCCGGCTCACCCAAGCTGTTACATCGCGAAATACGGGACAGTGGATATCGGCGATCTCATGGCTGCGGTGCGTGAGATCGATATCCATGCGTGCAGGATCAGGATCATGTCTGGGTAGATCAAGGTCGACGCTGTTGTTTGCGCATCCTTCGCGGTGGATCATACCGTTCGATCGACCGGCATAGCATTCGTGCCAGCTAGATCCTGACCTCACGACGGCTCCCACAAGGCGCCGATCTCAACGCCGCACTCGCACCCGAAGCATCGCCGGGCTCTGCCGGGCGCCAAACCTGCAGACGACCGGCCAAGTCGAGGTGGGCCTCGGCGCCTTTGGACCAGTGGTCGGTGGCGGCGTATTCGACGTCGATCCGGACGTCGGGCACGACCTCCTTCATGCCGGCGATCATCAGTTCGCGGATCGTGTCGGCATGGTGATTAAGATCCGAATCGGCGGCCACCTCAATCAGCACCTCGTCGTGGATGAAGTTGACGATCCGGTAGCCCGCCCGCCAGAGCTTCCAAAGCGCCAGCTTGGCCCCGTCCGCCGCAAGCCCCTGGAATATTGTGTTGTGTCTGGCGGCGTAGGTCGCGTTGGCGCGTAGTCGGCCGGTGAGCGTGAAGACTCCGGACCGGCCGAACTCCCGCAAAACAGCCAGCTGTAGACCTACCGAGGCGATTCGCTGACGGACGGGGCTTTGGTGCTTGAGCGGCACGAGGTCGATCCTGTTGGTAACCGCAGTCCAGAAGAAGTCGATCTCCTCCGGCGCGTAGGGGCGCCCGTTGCCGGTAGTCGGCTCCGGATACCTGAGAACCTTGATGCACATGCCCCCTAGAATTGCGTGGGGCTGCTGCTCACGCCCGTAATTTTCCGGGTGCCGAAGGAACTTGTCGCTGCCGGTGTGCTCGAAGTAGGCGGTCGGCGTCAGACCGAACGCTCGGGCCACTTCGAGCCCGAGTTCCGTGTTGTCGGCCAAGAACGCCCGCATCTCCGGAAACAGGTCGAACCAGGACTGCGATAGAGCCTCGGCTTCGCTGTCGCTCAGCTCGACGCCGTAGGTCGCCTTGGCGTACGTCTTGACCATCCGATCCCCCATCGCGCCGGGTTTGCCGAAGTTGATTGGCTTGGCTTTCTGGCGTTCGTCGGCGGTAACTTCATCTTCTCGCTTATGGGCAACGCGAGCCGCAACGAGTCGGTGCAGATCCTTGCCGTCGTTGATGGCCGTGGCCATCGCCGAATCAAGGCCGAACTGCGCGATGGCCGCCTGTGCCAAGGTCGCGAGTTCCACCGTGCTGTAGTCGGCGTCGATATAGACGTACCCCTCCGAGGGAATGAAACAGGAACGCACTCGCTCATCCCGCGGCAGGTTTTGGGCGTTGATTTCACCAAACGACGAGGTTCTGCCGCTGACCTTCAGCACATCAAAAGACGGGTGGAGCACCCGCCGCCCCATCTTGTCGAGGAAGGATGCCCGCAGCTTTTCGATGGCGCGGTACTTGACCAGCGCGGCCACGAATTCATGTGAAGCAATCTCCATCAGGGCCTCCTCCGACGTGGCGCACTTGCCGGTCGGGGTCTTTTGAAGGTTCAGGTCGGGATACTGCGCGTCGATCCGGCGAAGGATTTCCTGAAGAGCTTTCCCGGACCCGGGCTGCCCCGGCAGGAGCCCATATTGCCGCAGGACAACGATCTGCTCGGCCGCGGTTTCTTCAAGCCGCTGGAGCAACTCACCCCGGCGGGCAAGGTCTATCGTCAACCCGTTAGCCGTAATTTCGGCCAACACGATGGCAGCCTTCAACTGGATATGGTGCGTTAGGGGGCCCCAGCGGCGAATTTGCTCCGCCAACCACTCCGGCGAAACATAGCCCCACGTACCGGAACTGCCTTCCAGCAAACATCCGAGGCGTTGCCAGATCGACTGGAAGACGAGGAACGTGGCCATGACGTCCTTGCCCACGTAGTCGAGATAGACCGGCTCGATTTCTTGTGGAGGTCGTTGTAGCCACTGGCCGTAGGAGAGGCGGACGGGGTTGCCCTGTGAGTCGGCCGTATCCTTCGGAAGGGAAATCGCGAGATATTCTTGGGTGCAGTGTTCGAGGGTGGATTGCCCTTTGCCCCCGGCTGTGTGTCCCTCTTCACCGAGAGCGAGTAACCGATGAAGTAGCTGCGTGTCCCACGCGAGATGCTGGTCGACCAAGCGGTAGATGTCCAAAGCCGGCGCCGCCGCGGCGATTACCGCCAAGTCGAAGGCGGCGCTGTGCAGCACGACGGCGACGTCGCGGTGCGCTGCGAAGAAAGCGGCGGCGCGGTCGCGGGTGATGAAGTAGCCCTTATTCCCGTCGTAGGCCGCCCCCAAGACGTAGGCGGGGATGATCCACGGCCTCTCCTTGTCGATCAGCGTCGTCTCGCAATCGAAGGCGAAGAAGTCGTCAAATACGCGGCCGCATTCGGGATGCCACGGGCGGAAGGTCGCTCTGGCGTTGCCGAACAAGATCTCCACGGGAATGTCTCCGATAAAACTTCTGGTGAACCTTGCTGCAAAGCAGGTTCACCACACCTAACTTATGAAACTGCAATTGGTTGGCATGCGTGGTTAACCTGGTTAACCTCGATGCGACCCTCGGCCGCGCGTGCGCGCATGCCCGCGTGCGCGTGCGCACGCGTATAGGGATAGGATTAAGGTTAACCAGGTTAACCACTTCGTCTTAAGTGCAAATTGTTAAGGACATTAAGTGTGGTGAACCTCAGTGGTTAACCTCCAAAACTGAGGTTAACCAATCGCAAAGTTAACCATTTCCGGCTTCCCTTACCGAGCTACCAGGCTTCCGTGTTTCCCGGTTCATCGCTCGTGACCCCTGAGGCGGCTGGGCCACCTTCGGAAGCTACGGATCGTTCCGGAGGTCCAGTCCCGATCGTGTTTCCGTCGCTCGCTGTTCTGCCCATCGCCGGCAACAGGGTCGCAGGGGCATCACGCAGCTGATCGGTGCGGCTGTTCATCCGATCGTCCCACCGAATTTCGAAGTAGTATTGCTTCGTATTCGAACGCCCCCGCACCATGCATAGCTTGGCGCGGCCACTCCTGCCGTTCACCTCGATGCGCATCTCCCGGCCGATATGGGCGGAGAGGTAGTTGCCAATGACGGTCGATTTGCCGCTCCGCCCTTTGGCGGCGTCCAGGCGGTCAACGAGAACCTTTGCGGCGCGAAACAGTAGCTCAAGTTCGCGTGCCGAGAGCCCAGGTTCCGAATCGCCTCCGGGCTGTTGCCGGTCGGATACGATTACGATCGGAGATCCCCTCAGCACAGCGGCCTCTGCCAAAGCCGCTAGTTCATCCAGATCGCTGTTGAATTCCGCTGCCGCCTCGTCGAGGTTCTGCAAGAATTCTGGAAACCCATTAGCCTGCAAGATGCCGCCGATCACTTGTGCCCAAGCGACGCATCGGTGTCGGGCTGTTCCAGGCGGGCGGCCACGTTGATTCCAATGGATGACCATACCCGCCAGTTCCCCTAGGATTTCCGTGCGATGTTGCATCGCGTAGGCGGCGGGATCCCGGTCCGCAAAATCCCGTGTTCGCGGATCGCCCTCGAAGTGAAACTGCACCGGAACGCCCCGAGAGACCATGTCGGCGCAGGCGCGGGTACTATTCATGGTCAAGATCCAAATCAGATCGTTTGGGCGGGTGTAGTTCATCGAACGGCCGAGAATCCGCAACGACACCTGCGGCGCCGTGCTGTTGGACTCGATCGTCGGGCTGCTAATCGTCGCTCCATTGCGGGCCTTCGCGTTGTCGACCGCGACCACGTTCTGTTTGTTGCTCCGCAGCGTGGAGCAGATTGTCTTGGCCAACTCCTGGTCGTCTGGCGTGTAGCGGATCAACTTTGGGATCATTCCGTCGAGGATGATGCCGATCACAACGGCAAGCAGCGTCTTGCCCAAGCTGGGCTGGTTGCCGTCCAGCAGAACGATCGGTTTCCCCTTCATCACGAACTTGGTGATCAAGAGCGCCGTGAGCAGCACCGCGAGCGCGTTGACGAGGTCGGCCACCGTCTTGAAGCAGAAATCCGACAACAGTCGTCGAAGATGACGCGGTAGGCGCTCCAGGACCGGTGCCCCGTCGGTGATGGTCGCCGGTAAAACCGGGTCTACCTGGGGACCATGCACGAGAACACCGGAATCGGGGTGCCAACCAGGACCGAGAAGGTTGAATTCGTCGTCAAACACAGGCCGCGTGACGTAGAGATCCACCATCGGCAGCGACTGGATCGTGGGCTCGCTGGTCAACAAGATCTCGACAAAGCCCTTCGGCGGGGCGAACTGTACCGGCTGGCCGTCGTCGCTGTTCGGAGTCGATTCGCAGAGGAGCAGGTTGCTTAGCAGCCCGGATGCCCCCGCTTCGATGCGTTGGTCCGTCATCAACGAGACGAGGTGCTTGTCGTCGTCGCCGCCGCACTCCATCATCACCATGTTGCCGTAGCAGAACACCCTCTCGGATTCGATCAGGATTTCCCGGGTTTCCGCGAGGACATTTTCCATTGGGTAGAAGAACTGATTGCTTGGCGTCAGTCCGTGAATCTTCGGCAAATGCCTGGCACCGGACCGGGCGGCACGCTCGGCCTGCTGGCGTCCACGGCGCAATCGTTCGACCAGGTCAGCCCCTCGCGAATTGCCCGTACTTCGCGTCATCGTCGCCCCTCCTCGTGCTTTCTATCTCGTGGCTGAAGCACGAGGTCGTAGAGCTGCTGAAGCTTGATCTTGCCGCATCCGCCGTAGCACTGGCCCGAATAATCCAACGCCGACAACGTCGTCGCCTCGCCTTGGCAGATCGGGCAGGGCGTGAGGCGGTTCGTGCCGGTGAGGATCGTCATCACCGTACGGAACGGCGTCTTGCACATTTCGGTGAAGAGCGACAACACGTCGTCCGCGGTCACCGACGTGCCCTCCCGCAACAACTCGACTGACGCCCCGTTCTTCGAATTGATGCTGCCGACCGGCCGTGTGACCGCCGTCATTCCCGGCTGGTCGGGATCAACGGGCAGAGCGGCTTGGACGGTCTCCACCACGCCGGCCCAGCGGTCTCGTTCGCCGTCGCTGCAAAAGACAACCGGCGGGTCGAGATTGATGATAGCGTGTAAGCCGATGCCGCTAATACGAACCTGGGCCTGCTGTAGGAGAGGATGCCTGGCTAGCCAGTTTTGGGCAATTAGGTCGAAGAACTCTCGCGGATCGCTGGGGACATGCGGGGAAATTGGGCCGGTGCGATAGAGCTTCGGATCTAGGTCAAACAGGATCCCGCGGAGTTGAGTGATCCGCTCCTTCGATGCCTGCACGTAGCTGATCGAACCGATGGCGGCGTCGTTAAATAGCGCTTCGCGTACGTCGATGTCGTCATGGTTGCCATTGTCGATTCCTGGCGGTAGAATTGGGGGCATAACATCACCTTTCTCAACAAGGGTGGTTACGGCGGCGTCGCGGTTGTTCAAGGCTAGCGACGCCGCTCGTGTTTTTGCGGGCTGCTTCGCGGACTAATTCAGTTGGCTGGTCGAGGTGATAGTCCGGCGAGCCATGAATTCGTCCAAGTCTCGACGTCGGTACCGCACCGATCGCCCGACGCGGATGTACGGCAGTCCGTATCGCCCGGTGCTAGCCCAGACGGCTAGGGTCTGGGGTGCCATCTGCATGTACCCCGCGGCCTGCTCCCGGGTCATCAGGTCGTCCGGAGAGTCCGCGGCCTGCCGCCGGGTCGGCAGGTCGTCCGGAGAGAAAGCAGCACACATCGGTTAGCCTCAGGAGTCATGAAGTAGTCAGATCCATCATGAGGCATTGTCCGTTTACTCGCTGGGGAAACAACGGACAGAAACTGGGGAAACTTCCCCCATGCAAAACATTGCAAGAGAATCATGGCTCGACAGAGTCTCGGGAACGGCGGACGACGGTCTGAATCAAGGGAATATCCACTTCGAACTGCTGGCGACGGACAACGCTGGCAACCAGACGACCAGCGAGTTCACCTATTACGCCAGCGACAGCTCGTCAACTCCGCCCGCCAAGATTCTCGAGTTCCGCGACAGCGAGAGCGCCGTCGTCGACGTGCATGACGTAGTCACCAGCGCGGTGGACGTGTACGGCACCGCGCAGATGGAGGGCTACTCCTATGAGCTCATCCTTTATTGGGCCGACGGCAAGTATTATGAAGTGGTGGACGAGATGGAGGACGGGCATCGCGTCTACAAGCTTCAGTCGGATGCGGACACCACCACTCCAGGCATCTTCCACCCTGTGCGCGCCCTCAGCCGATGGCTCACTCGACCTGAGCAACTCTGGCGCAATTCTGCTGAGCGGCAAAGCTCGATGCGATGTGATCTTGCCGATCGCATCCCCAGCCGTTTATGAAAGAGCGCGCAAAAAAGTTGAGTCTAAGATCAATTTGGCTCAATATGCGCGACGAGCAAGCTTCGCTTGGGCGTGACCGGCGTTCCGCCTGCCTTTTCTGTTAAGTTGGGCAGGCTGTCGGAATTGAGCTAGGTAAAAAATGGCCTC
>JAAYEH010000293.1 GCA_012728855.1 Rhodopirellula sp.
CAAGACGCAGGGCGTGCCTGAATATCTCGATGCCATCACGGAGGACGACGACGAGGACGACGCGCCTTCCGGCAAGGGTGGCCTCGGCGGCAATCTGGAGGATTCCGACGATCCCTACGATCAGGCTGTCGCCGTTGTCCTGCGGGACGGCAAGGCCTCGACCAGCTATATCCAGCGCCGCCTCGGCATAGGCTACAACCGCGCCGCCTCCATCATCGAGAGAATGGAGAAGGAAGGTATCGTCGGCCCGGCCAACCATGCGGGCAAGCGCGAGATACTGGTGCCGACCGAAGAGGACAAGTTCTAGGCGACCACAGCCGGGCGGCAGCCATGCCGGAACCGGAAGGCACGGTGCCGTGTTGAAGGAAGCAGACGCCAAACTTAGGTCCCAATGGGAGGCCAAAGACAATACGAACAAAACCAAGAGAGACCGGCATGAAAGACTTCGCTTCCCAATCCGCCGGCGGATTTTCCCTCACCCGCCGTGAACTGCTTGGCTTTGGCCTGGCCTTTGCCGGTGCCGCGGCAATCAACCTGGTGCCTGGCCTCAATCCGGTGACCTCGGCGCAAGCCGCCGTGCCTGAGGTGGCGCAACGGATCGCCGATCATTTTTCTTCCGTGCGGACTATGGCCGGCGAATTCGTCCAGTTCGGACCGAATGGCGAGCAGACAGGTGGAAAGTTCTTTCTGGAGCGGCCGGGCAAGGTTCGCTTCAACTATGATGGAAAGTCGAATTTCCGCGTCATTTCCGATGGTCGGTCCGTAGTCATCCTCAACATGAAGCTCCGGACGTCAGACCTCTATCCGTTGTCGAAGACGCCGCTCAAGCTGCTGCTGGCCGATCGCATCGATCTTTCGGGCGGGAGGGTGACGGACATCAAGCAGGAAGATGACCTCACCACCATCCAACTTGCCGACAAGTCCGTGTTCGGCAACGCCAAGATCACGATGATGTTCGATCCAAACACCTACGAATTGCGTCAGTGGACCATCACCGACGCGCAAGGCAAGGACACGACGGTCATGATCTTCAACACCAAGGAAGGTGTGAAGCTGTCCGCCGATCTGTTCACCATCGACTATCGCGCAAACCGCGAATGGAACCAGAAGCGGAAGAACTGACGCGTCGCGGCTGCGCCCGAAGTCCTCGCGTCCGCGTGGTGCGCGTACGGCTTGTCTTCACGGCCTGGTTTTCCTAGGTTCCGGCTGCCTGACCCGGAGCCGGAATGTCTCTCACCATCGCCACCTGGAACATCAATTCCGTTCGCCTGCGCATGCCTCTCGTGGAAAGGCTGCTTATCGAGCGGAAGCCCGACATATTGTGCCTACAGGAAACCAAATGCCCGGACGATCTCTTCCCGTTCGAGGCATTTCGCAATCTTGGCTATGAGCATATCGCGGTGCACGGCCAGAAGGGGTACCACGGCGTGGCCACGGTATCGCGGCGGCCGCTGGAACTCATCGAAAGGCGCCGCTTCTGCGGGATCGACGACAGCCGGCACGTTGCCGTGCGGTTCCAGGCCGGCGGCGCTCCCGTTCTGCTACACAATTTCTACGTACCCGCAGGGGGCGACGAGCCTGATCCGGTAGTCAACTGGAAGTTCAAGCACAAACTCGATTTCGTTGCCGAAATGAACGAGGTGCGTGCCGAGCATGACGCTGCCTCAGCATCTATCCTGGTGGGGGACCTCAACATCGCACCACTTGAACATGATGTCTGGTCGCACAAGCAGTTGCTCAATGTGGTCAGCCACACGCCCGTCGAGACGGAGAGCTTCGAGGCAATGCGCGAGGCCGCAGGCTGGGTCGACCTCATGCGCCTCGACATCCCCTACGAACAGAAGCTCTACACCTGGTGGAGCTATCGCGCGCGTGACTGGGAGGCATCCAACAGGGGGCGTC
>JAAYEH010000294.1 GCA_012728855.1 Rhodopirellula sp.
CCAATGGGTGAACCAAAGGTTCCTCCGCCAGCGGAAGGGGTCGTCGGCCGCGTCCCACTCGCAATCGCAGCGGTTGCGACAATACTTCAGATCGCGGGGATCGACGATTTCGTGCGGGGCGCCGTCGCTCGAGCCTCGCCGACGCTCGGCCATGCGGCGGACGTATCCGGGGCGAAACGTCTTAAGCCGCCACCGCCGCCACCGCCCCCAGGCCAACTCCATCCGATAGCACATGCCACCCCCCGGCTGCACGGAGACAAAGTTCTCCGGCAGTGGCAGCGGTTTGGCTCGGGCAATTGTCGGTTTAGCTATTTCAGTCGAATTCATGCCCTTCATGCTAACGTGTTTAGGGCAAGCTGGGAAGGTATCGTCTGGATGCGAATTTGTTTCTGTTGCGGTCTTTTCCGGCTTGAGATTCCCCTCGGATCATGGCATAATCCTTCGACTTAAACAATGGGAGATACGTCGATGTTCGATTGCATTGCGGTCGTGGGCGCTACCGGCGCGGTGGGGAGCATAATTCGGGAATTGCTCGAAATCCGGCAGTTCCCGCACAACAGGATAAAGTTCATCGCTTCCGCCCGCTCGGCGGGCAGGATGTTGCCGTTCGCCGGTCGGGAAGTGGTCGTCGAGGCCCTGGACGACCACGTCTTCGACGGAGTCGATCTGGTCGTCAGCAGCACGCCGGACGAGGTAGCTCGGGATTTCATCCCCGAGGCCGTCCGCCGCGGCTGCGTGGTGATTGACGAGAGCGGCTATTGGCGGATGGACCCCGACGTGCCGCTGGTGATCCCGGAGGTCAACCCGGAGGCGGTCCGTCGGCACCAGGGCATCATCGCCAGCCCGAACTGCTCAACCACGCAGATGGTGCAATCGCTCAAGCCGCTGCACGACGCCGCTCGTGTTCTCCGCGTGGTGGTCAGCACATATCAGGCGGTCAGCGGGGCGGGCCTGCCAGGCTCGCGCGACCTCGATGGCGGCACTCGTGCGGCACTCGACGGCGAACCTTTCCGCTACGAATGTTTCGCCCATCCGATCGCTTTCAACTGCATCCCGCAGATCGGCTCGCCCAAACATCTCGGCTACACCTCGGAAGAGATGAAGATGGTCTTCGAGACGCGAAAAATTTTGGGCGACGATTCTATCCAGATTTGCCCGACGTGCGTTCGCGTTCCGGTGGCAAACTGCCACAGCGAGAGCATCCTGGTCGAGACCGAGCGGAAGCTGACCGTCGATGAAGCCCGGCGGTTGTTCGCCGCCACGCCGGGGCTTGTCGTGCTGGACGACTTGGAGAAAAAGGCCTATCCCATGCCGATCGACTGCACCGGGCGCGACGAAACGTTCATCGGCCGGGTGCGCGAGGACATCTCCTCGCCAAACGGTGTGGCGTTTTGGTGCGTCAGCGACAACCTCCGCAAAGGCGCGGCCACCAACGCGGTGCAAATTGCGGAATTGCTGCTGCGAGGGACGAGGAGTGAAGGATGATGAAATACCCACGATTTGGGGGGGCGGGAAATTGATTGAAGGCCCAAATAGGAGGCTGAAGTCATGAGTCAAGGATAATTTCAGGTTTGACATAAGCACACCGATTCGGCGAATCACTGACGATGACATCCTGCGTTCGCTCGAAAAGTTTGTTGCTGAACGCGAATCGAGTCAATTGACCACGAGTGCTTACGATGCTTGGCCCGCCAAAGTATGCACGGCCACAACAGCAAGTAAGCGTTTCGGAGGTTGGCGGGCAGCACTGGCAAGAGTCGGTGTTACAAGGGGGATTCAAGCTTACGAATATTCTGTCGAAGAACTCTTAGACAACCTTGAACAAGTCTGGAGGCAGCTCGGCTATCCACCTGGTAAAAGAAGGCTTGTGGAATATGGAGCAGGCATCTCAGAGAGGCCTTATGTAAATCGCTGGGGAAGTGTACAGAATGCCTGCCGACTTCTCGCGCAATACAAGAGGGGGGAGATAACACAAGAAGACCTTCTCGGCCATAGAATCACATCGGCAAGAAGTACAATTTCACTGAAAACTCGATGGGAAGTGATGAAACGATGTGATTACATGTGCGTAAGATGTGGCGCTCGACCGCCAGATGTAACGCTGGAAATCGACCATATTATTCCACTTGCGCAAGGCGGTTCGGACGTGGTGACAAATCTCCAGGTTCTCTGTAACCGTTGCAATCAAGGTAAGAAAGCGCGCATAGAATGATCATTGGCCATTTGGCATAGCGACTTGACGATTCAGTTGAGGTCAATATAATTACATTGAGGGGTTCTCATGATTCCAGATTTCAACGATCAAGGTTATTTGCCGCCCGGCGTCCACTTGGCATCGCTAGACGAAATCGAATCCCGATTCGGACGACAGTCCGAAATTAGGCAAGTACAGATGGAATCATTGCGATGGTTGGTCGAGTCGGCAAGGAAAGCGGGCGTATTGCGGATAATCGTCAACGGCAGCTTTGTTACGGATATATATGAACCCAATGACGTGGATTGCGTGTTGCTGATAGACAGCGAATATCCATCCAATTCCGACGCGGAGGAAGTTATTTCCAACGGAATGCCGTTTTTAGAGATCAAGTTGACTCAGTTGCATGACTTCGAGTTTTTCGTATATGACTTGTTTGCTTCGGATAGGTATCAATCGCCAAAAGGAGTGGTGGAGGTAATTCCATGAACATGCAATGCGAGCACGATCTTGAGGCGACACGCCAGAAACTGAAACGGCTTCAAGAACACTATGAACGGCGTCTTCGCGACGCTTCCGATCACAGCCGCGCCCGTGAGTTGAGCCTTCGATCATTGAAAAGCATGATGAACCAACTGACGGAGGAAATTGTTAGATACGAAACCCATACACAAGCAAAATAAATCTGTTTACACGCCAGCCAAAGACCGTGCGAACCATCAAGCTAACCATTGCCTACGACGGCACGGCCTACGCCGGCTGGCAGTATCAGCCCGACCGGATGAGCGTGCAAGAAACGCTCGAAACCGCCTTGAAAAAGGCAACAGGCGAGCAAATCCGCGTGCTGGCCAGCGGCCGGACCGACGCGGGGGTTCATGCCCTGGGGCAGGTCGTCGGTTTCCGCACGGAGTGCAAGCTGCCGCCGGACGCGCTGCTTCGCGCGATTAACGCCAACCTTCCGCCGGACGTGGCGGCGCTCGACGCGGCCGAAGTGCCCGACGGCTTTCATCCGATCAGCCACGCTCGGCGAAAGCGATACCGTTACGTGATCCACGACGGACCGGTCCGCGATGTTTTCAGCCGGAACCACGCCTGGCATTACCGCTACGGCCGCTTGGATGCCGAAGCGATGGACCGTGCCGCGGCGGCGTTGCTCGGCACCCACGACTTCAGCAGCTTCGAGTCGGCCGGCGCTCCGCGCGAATCGAGCGTGCGAACCATTTTCGCAATCGGCGTCGAGCGGTGCAGGGCAGGGCAGGGCAGGGGACTGGGGGATGGGGACGGGGGGACGGGGGATGAGGGCGAGGGATTGGAGGATGGGGGCGAGGGCTTGGGGATACGGAGATGCGGGAATGCGGGAA
>JAAYEH010000027.1 GCA_012728855.1 Rhodopirellula sp.
CCCTTTCAAAAAACGCCCTCCGAAGAAGTCCTAACGAATTACCCACAAGCCCGGCTCAACAAACTATTTCGCAAAAAAACCGGGAATCTTGCCATGACGCTCTTGACTGTTCATAGTAGGTCTTTTCCTCTCTTCGAAACAAAAATCGGCATTGCCGCAATGCTCTACTCCTCCTCTGTCGGCGCAATGCGAATCGCCTGGCCGCCCTGCGGCGACATGGTGACTTCCAGCACCGTTTTTGCTTCGACGGGGCGACGCTGAATTCGCACTTGCGTTCGCGTGGCGACGCTTGGATCGTCCGTGTAAATGTCCACAGTGTAGCGACAGCCCGGTTCGAGAAACAGCAGCGGCAGCGGCAGGGCTCGCTCCTCTCCGGCGTTCATTGCGCCGACGTACCACTGGCGGCCGTGGCGGCGGGCGATCACCGCGTACTGGCCGATCCGCCCATGGATCACCCGTGTTTCGTCCCAGACGGTCGGAACTTTGGCAAAGAATTCCAACTCGGGCTCGTCGCCGATCGTCCGCAGACTCCCGCCGGCTCCGCCGGTTTTCGGCGGCGAGGGCGACGGCCGGTCGTACCAGAAGAGGAACTGCCAGGGGCTGTACAAGCAGACCGCTTTGGCGAGTTGGTAGGCGTGCGTGGCGTTCTTGTCGACGCGGGGATCGTAATAGCAGATGGTGTTGTCGGCCGCGCCGGCCAACATGCGGGTGAAGAGGATCGTCAGCGTGAGGCGGTTCGTCGGACTGGTTTCGTCGCCGGCGATCCCCTCTTGCGTCATCAGGTTGGGATAGGTGCGGCTGTAGCCCGTGGGCCGGTACTCGTCGTGGACGTCGACCATCAGCCGGTTCTCGGCGGCCTTGCGGACGGCGTGGTGCAGCCAGGTCGTCCACTGCTGCGAACCGACGTTGACGAATCCGTACTTCACCCCCTTGATGCCCCACTTTCGATAGAGCGGCAGGATCTCGTCCAATTGGCGTTCCAGGGCGCGGCGGTTGACGTAGACGATGATGCCGATGTCTCGCGACTCCGCGTAGCGGATCACCTCCTCCAGATCGAGCGGCCCCGGCGATCGCTTGGGGTCGACGGAGACGGTCGTGGCGTCGGACTCGTCGGAATATTCGTGGCCGTACCAGCCGGCGTCGAACTCGACGTACTGCAGTCCGCTGGCGGCGGCAAAGTCGACGCACGCCTTGCCCCCGGCCGTGGTCAGCGTCACTTCCCGAATCACCTTGCCCGGCTTGATCCACGAGGTGTCTTCGATGGCACAGGGATCGTTCAGGTTGAGCACGAGGAAGTTGTTCTCGAGCAACTCGCCCGGACTCTCGCCGACCATGACGAACCGCCAAGGGGTGCGATAGGGCGGTTCCGCCTCGACCTCACTGCTCAACTGGCTCACGAGGTTCGTCGATCCCGGACGCAGCGGAGCGAGCTTCATTCGGGCGTAGTCGACCAGTCTGGCTTCGCCGACAGCAAGGTACAGGTCGTCGGCGGCGCGGAGCACGAGCGGCCGTTCGCAGCCCGCACGAATCTCGCTCAGGGGGACTTCCTCGTACTTGCCTTGCGCGCTGTAGACGGCCCAAGCGGTATGGTCCGCGGGGAAGCGAAATTCGGTCCGCTCGGCAGCGATACGAATCTTCTGCATAGAGGTTTGCCGGGGGAATTCGTAGCAGAAGGCAATCCCTTCGTCGTACGCACGCATCACCAGCCGGACGACTCGGTGCGGCGGCGCCGACTGCCGGAGCAGGTAGGTTGCTTCGTGGTAACGGTCGCGGACGGTGCTCCGCTCGCCGTACACCGGCTGCCAGGTGCTGTCATGGCGGCGTTCCTGGTTGTCGGCCAGGACGAAACCGCTTCGCAGAGAACCGTCGGCCAGATCGAAGCCGAGCCGCGAGTTTTCGACAATCGTTCGGCCGCGGTAATCGACGCGGTAGACGGGCGAGCCCGCCTCGCCATCCATGTCGGCCAGCGTGAAGGCGACCGCCAATTCGCCGTTGGGCGACTGAAGTTGATGGCGGGTTTCGGCTCGGAGGGTTTCCACGCAAGCGAGGGCAACTGGGAGGATCAGCAGCGGCAGCGGGCATTTCATGACGATTCTCTCGATCTGGGGGGCTACGGCGGTTTTCAGGCGGTTCGCGATGGTGTCCATTCTCGGCGCACAGGTTCCGCTCGGCAAGCGGAACCTACTGGGGCGTTTGACATGGCTGGCGGGTTCTGGTATCTTGGCGTTCAATCGTGCGTTGGTGGTCGGCCGCTTCCGGTGAGGCGGCCGACAAACAGGGAACTCCGGTGGAATTCCGGGACGGCCCCGCCGCTGTAACCGAGTGTGAGGAGGGAAGCCCGATCTTTTTGGCCATTGTCGCGAAAGGCCCTTTGCCCCCAGCGACGAGAAGGCACGGGCGAGCCCCAGCTCGGGAGTCAGAAGACCTACCAGCGCGTTACTGTGGTTCTCTGCGAGGGACAGAGGCCGCCAGTGCCGCATCTTTTGTAGGCGTCGTTCTTCGTTAGCCCGTCTGGATTGTGGCCCCCGCCCAGGTTTGCTGCGCGCGGTCCGCCGAAGAGTGCGCCCGGGAAACACCATGAAACCCCATTCTCCCCGTCGTTTGGGCGAGTCGGCTCGGGCCGGCTTTACCCTGGTCGAACTGCTGGTCGTGATCGCGATCATCGGCGTTCTGATCGCGCTGTTGTTGCCCGCCGTGCAATCGTCCCGCGAGGCAGCCCGCCGCACGCAGTGCGCCAACAATCTCAAGCAAATCGGCATTGCACTGCACCTCTATGCCAACACCTGGAAAGAAGCGCTGCCGCCGGTTTCAACCTACAATTGGATGCTCGGCGGCTATCCGCAGCGCTACTGGTTCGGCGAGCTGAAAGACCCCGCCGGCCTGGCGCCCGGCGAGGATTCCGTCGATCGCCACAAGGGCTTCCTCATGCCCTTCATGGAACGCAACACGCAAGTGATGCAGTGTCCCGACTTCGTCAACATCAAAGCGCGATGGGGCAAGGCGACCGCGGGCTACGCCTACAACTACACGTACTGCGGGCCGGGCGTACAGCCCGACTGGGCGTCGGGCAATCCCTTCGCCCTGCTCGGGCCGATCAACTCGCGGCTCCCCAATTTCCGATCGACCAATACCACCGTCGTCTTTGCCGACGCCGCCGCCGTCACCGACTACGATGTGTTCGGCACCGACATCCAAGCCGGCGACATCATGGAGACGTTCTATCTTGAACCTCCCAGCGGGCAGTACCCCAGCGTACACTTCCGGCACCGGGGTGTCGCCAACGTGCTCTTTCTGGACGGAAACGTGCGGCCGATGAAACCGGACCGAAACCCGATGGGACCGTTTACCGACGCCGCTATCGAAACGATTCGCGAAGAGAAGCATGTCGCCGATATCGGCCAGTGGAACTCCGACAGAGAAACCGCCGACAAGTGGTTCAACGGAAGAGGGCTGGCCTCCCATGATTAGATGTCTCGCGGGGCTGTTCTTGATTCTGGTGGTCGGATGCGGATCCGACGAAACGCCGCCCCCTGTTCCAGACGCGGCCGCTTCCGCCCCCGCTCCCGCAGAGACGCGGAAAATCCTCGAAGGTTTGCGGTCAAAGAATCCGCGTCTGCAATTTGCCGCCCTGGCCGCGCTGGGCCGCTTTCCCTCCGTTGCCCGATCCCAACGCGATCAGATCGAGCAGGTTCAGGCGACCGCACAAGACCCGCGCGTTCGCGAAAAAGCGGGGCAACTGCTTGAGGAGATCTCGCAGGACGCGGAGGGAGAGAAACAGCCCTGACATTTTGGAGGCAGGCGGGATTGTCAGGAACATGGGGGTCAGGAAGATTTCGGTTTGGCGGAGCAATCTGCAAGCTGCTCGAATAATGGCAGCGTCGCTTTTCCGGTTCGCAAGGGGTCGGCGGACGGCCTGTGCCTGCTACTCTGGTCGAGATGGAATCAAGATGTCGGTCTCTACCACACAAGGCGAGAATCGCGTCGTGCTCAGCCAAGTCACCTGGGCGACCTACGCGGCGCTGCTAACCGAGACGGATCGCGCGGGAACCCGTTTCACCTACGATCGAGGACTTCTGGAAATCATGGCGCCGTCGCGCGAACACGAGCGGATCAAGACGCTGCTTGGCCGGATGATCGAAATGCTGACCGTCCCCTTCTTGCCCATCAAGGAGGTCGAGCGATTTCTTCAGCAGCGTAGGACAACGGACGAAACGACGTTGATGCGGGATTTTCTCGCTTGGGTGCGGACTTTGCCGGTCCGTTAGGATCGGCGAATGAATAACTGTCGGAAGACCTTCGCGGGGAAGGGGTCGGGAGTCTTTTTTCCATGTCGGCCGGGCAACGCTTTACTAAATGGATAGAATTTCGTCCGGCCGACATGGAAAAAAGACTCCCGACCCCCTTGGGCTGCAAACCCCGGATGAATGCGACACTTATTGATTCGCCGATCCTTAGGCGTGCGAGCCATGCCTGAACTCCCGGAAGTGGAAACCATGCGGTGCGGTATCCTGCCGATCCTTGGCTGCCGCATTGACGACGTGCGACGGCGGGCGTCGCAACTGCGGCCGATCGCAATTTAGCCGCGATTCGGCGGTTTTCGCCGAAAGGTCGTGGCGAGACGCATCGACTCGGTCGACCGGATCGGCAAGCGGGTCGTCCTCCTTATCGATTCCGGCGACCGCATCGTCATCGAACCCCGCATGACCGGCCGCCTCCTCCTGGCCGACCCGCCCAACCGCAGCCACGTGCGTCTGGTGTTCCACCTTCAAGGCGGGGCCGCGGAGCAGTTGATTTTCTGGGATGTTCGCGGACTGGGCGTCGTCCAGCTTCTCACTCCGGCGGAATTTGAAGATCGCTTGGGACCGCAGCGGATCGGCGCAGATGCTTTGCGGATCACGGCAGATCAGCTCCGCACGCGCTTGGCGGGGAGTCGGCGGGCGATCAAAGTGGCCTTGCTGGATCAGCAAGTGGTGGCCGGGATCGGAAATATCTATGCATCGGAGATCCTGCACCGAGCGAGAATTCATCCGGCAATGGCTTGCAACGTTCTCCGCCACGGACAATGGAAACGGCTTGTCCGGGTGATCGGGGAAGTTCTTGAGGAAGCCATTTCCTGCCAAGGCTCCACATTGTCCGACGGAAACTACCGCACCCCCTCGGATCAGGCGGGTGGATACCAGATGCACCACCAGGTATATCAGCGGACCGGGCAAATGTGCTTGCGTTGCCGCAAGAAACCAATTGTCCGGCTCGTGCAGGTGCAGCGTTCGACGTTCTTCTGTCCGGTGTGCCAACCGCTGAATCGCTGAAACTTGGGCGAATACCTTGACGTGTCTGGCGGGGCGGGATTGCTCCGGAGTTGCCTGCCGCTAGAATTTCGCCGACTAAAGCAGACATAATTCTTCAAACCTACCTTCCCTCCATCAACAGCAACGGAAGTGTGCGTCGGCGTGTTGAACAGCCACGGCGGGCGCTTCCTTTGACCTAGCAGCGGTTCATGCCTTTATGTTGGATTCCGTGTGCCCTGAAGGCGCCGCGGAACTCGAATCTTTACCTGTAGCAACCCTTTAGGATTCTCGGGTCGCGCGTTGCGTCGTTGAACCCGGTGACGTTCAGGAGCAGGTTCCATGTCCAAATGCACATGCTCGGGCAATCCCTATTTCAGGCCCAGCCGACGGGAATTTCTTACCGTAGGCGCCCTCGGCGCGTTGGGAATCACTTTGGGCGACCTGCTGCGGGTGGATAAAGCCCGAGCGGCCACCGATGCCGCCGCGCCAAAGCCCAAGGCCAAAAGTGTCCTGCACATCTTTTTGCCAGGCGGCATCGCGCACCAGGAATCGTTCGACCCCAAACCGTACGCCCCCCTGGAGTATCGTGGCTCGTTCGGCGTGATTAAGACGAAGCTTCCCAGTGAAGTGTT
The DNA here is from genome assembly GCA_012728855.1 of Rhodopirellula sp. Lineage (GTDB taxonomy): Bacteria > Planctomycetota > Planctomycetia > Pirellulales > Thermoguttaceae > JABWBD01. The sequence goes on from JAAYEH010000027.1 coordinate 5,921, forward strand.
CTGTGAAACCGTCCCCCAGATCGCTTCGGTGGCGGACAAAATCGCCGTCGTCCGCTCCATGACGCACGGCGAAGCCGCGCACGAGCGGGGCACCCACAATATGTTTACCGGCTATCGGCCCAGCCCAGCCGTGATTTTTCCTAGTCTGGGGAGTGTTGTGAGCCACGAACTGGGCTCGCGCGAGTCGCTTCCGCCGTACGTCTGTATTCCCAACCAACCCAACGAATTTGGCGGCACCGGTTATCTCAGCTCCTCCTTTGGGCCCTTCAGCCTCGGGTCCGACCCGGCGAGCAATGGATTTAAAGTCCGCGACCTGGCATTGCCCGCAGGGGTGGACGAAACACGCTTCACCCGCCGGCAATCGGCCCTGGACGCCGTCAACGAGCACTTCGCCAAACTGGAGAAATCCGATTCCGTGGCGGCGATGGACTCGTTTTATCAGAGCGCCTACGGCTTGATCAGTTCGCAGAAGGCCCGCGAGGCGTTCAACATCGACGCGGAACCGGCCGCCATTCGCGACGAGTACGGGCGAAACGCGGCGGGGCAGCGGCTGCTGATGGCCCGCCGCCTGGTGGCGGCTGGTGTCCGTGTGGTTTCGGTCACCTATGGCAGTTGGGACATGCATACCAGTATCGTGGCCGGCATGAAAGGCCAGATGCCCGCGCTGGATCAGGCGTTCGCGGCGTTGATCCGCGACTTGGATCGCACCGGGCTGTTGGACGAGACCCTGGTAATGATCTCCAGCGAGTTCGGGCGCACTCCGAAGATCAACAGCGATGCGGGGCGCGACCACTGGCCGAAGGTGTTCAGCGTGGTTTTGGCGGGCGGCGGAATCAAGCGCGGCGTGATCGTCGGCAGTTCCAACGCGACGGCTTCGGAGCCGGAGACCGACCCGGTCGGGCCCGCCGATCTATTCGCGACAATATACCACGCGCTGGGAATCGATTTCGAGAAGCGGCTGCTTGCGCCGGGCGATCGCCCGCTGGCGATCGTCCGCGACGGCACGGTGCGCGAAAGCCTGTTGGCCTAAGAAACCGCGGCGGATCCGCTACCATACGATGGAAATAACGGGAGGCGCAGCGATGGTTGGCTTGCAGTGGGCGACGGCACGAGGTTTCCTGTCCGTGATGGCGACTCTGGCGGCCACTTCGCTGGTCGTCGCCGCCGATCCCCAGATCAGCCGCATCACGCCCTGCGGCGGACAACGCGGCACGGAAGTCGAAGTCGTCATCGACGGGCCGCGGCTCGCCGACGCTCAAGAGATTCTGCTCTACTACCCGGGCGTTCGCGTGGCGAATTTCGAAGTGCCCGAGGGCAAGGCGGTGAAGGCGCGCCTGGCGATCGCTCCCGACTGCCGCTTGGGGTTGCACGCGCTGCGGGTGCGGACCGCTTCGGGGATCAGCAACCTCTTGCAGTTCAGTATCGGCCCGCTGCCGCAGATTGAGGAGGTGGAGCCGAACAGCGACGTGCATGAGCCGCAGAAAATCCCCCTGAATGTTACGGTGAGCGGCGTGGTTCAGAACGAGGACGTCGACTATTTCGAGGTCGAGTCCAAGAAAGGACAGCGGATCGCCGTTGAAGTGGAAGGCATCCGCCTCGGCCAGACTTTCTTCGATCCCTACGTGGCCATCCTCGATAAGGAGCGGTTTGTCCTGGCGGGATCGGACGACACGCCGCTGGTTTATCAAGACGCCGCCTGCTCGGTCGTCGCCCCCGGCGACGGCACTTACCTGGTGCAGGTTCGCGAGAGTTCGTTCGGCGGCAACGGCCAATGCCGCTATCGGCTGCACGTCGGGGATTTCCCGCGGCCGTTGGCCGTATTTCCTGCCGGCGGCAAGTTCGGCCAGACGCTGGAAGTCCAATGGTTGGGCGATGCCGCGGGAGTTTGGAAGTCGAGTGTGGCGTTGCCCGGCGAGCCGCAGCCGATGTTCGGCCTCGTTGCTCAAGACGCCCACGGCGCGGCGCCGACCCCCAATGAATTTCGCTTGGGCAATCTGGACAACGTCATCGAGGTGGAACCAAACAACGCCACGGCCGAGGCGACCGCCTCGCCGGCTCCGGCCGCACTGAACGGGGTGATCGTGGAAGACGGCGACGTCGACTGCTTCAAGTTCGCCGCCAAAAAGGGGCAGGTGTTCGACATCCGCGTCCACGCCAGGGCATTGCGGTCGCCGTTGGACTCGGTGCTCAGCGTCGTCCGCGCCGGCAACGGCGCGGGCGTGGCCTCCAACGACGACAGCGGGGCTCCGGACAGCTACGTTCGCATGACCGCGCCGGAGGACGACGAGTACGTGGTCGTCGTTCGCGACCACTTGAACAAGGGCGGGCCGGCCTATGTCTATCGCGTCGAAGTTGTTCCGGTCACACCTCAGCTCACGATGGGCTTGCCGGAGCAGCGGCAGTTCGCCGACGTCACCGCGCCGGTTCCGCAGGGAAACCGTCTTGCCTTCCTGGTCAACGCGCAGCGAGAGAATTTCGGCGGCGATCTGGCGGTGGAGATCAAGGATCTGCCCGCCGGTGTCCAGATCGAAACCGTCCCGATGACCGCGGATCAGACCATCGTGCCCGTCTTGCTCACTGCCGCGGCCGACGCGCCGCCCGCCGGTTCGTTGGCCGCCGTGATCGGGCGGACGACGGCCGATCCGAAACTGGAGGGCCATCTCAAACAGCGGACCTCGATGGTGCGGGGGCAGAACAATCGTGAAGTGTGGAACCATTACACCGAGCGGATGGCCACGGCAGTCACACAGAAAGTCCCCTATCGGATCGAGATCGTCCAGCCGAAGGTTCCGCTGGTGCAGAGTGGAGAAATGGCGTTGAAGATCATCGCCCAGCGCGACGAAGGTTTCAAGGCGCCGATTACGATCAACATGCTCTACAATCCGCCCGGCGTGTCCACGCCGACGAGCGTCACCATTCCCGAGGGGCAGAGCGAGGTGATCATGCCGGTCACGGCCAACGCTCAGGCGACCGTGAGGAAGTGGAAGGTCGCCGTGCTCGGGCAGGCGGCGGTTGGCGACGGGGCGGTGGTCGTTTCGTCCCAGTTGGCCGATCTGGAGGTCTCCGAGCCCTTTTTCAAGTTCACCTACACGCCCTTGGCCGTCGAACAAGGCCAGGTGGGGCAGTTGGCGGTCGACATCGCGCAGAACAAGCCGTTTGACGGGCCCGCCAAGATCGAACTTCTGGGCCTGCCGAACGAGGTGACCACCGAGCCGAAGGAGATCCTTAAAGAAACGGCGCAGTTGGTCTTTGCCCTGAAAACGACGGCGAATTCGCCCCCCGGGCAGCACAAGTCGCTGTTGTGCAAGGCGATTGTCACGGCGGAAGGCGAAGCGATTACCCACATGATTGGCGGCGGAGAATTGAGAATCCAGAAGCCGCTGCCTCCCAAACCGGCTGAAGCCGCAAAACCCGCTCCGGAACCCAAGCCGGAACCGCCACCGGAAAAGCCCCCCGAAAAACCTTTGAGCCGCCTTGAACAACTTCGGCTCCAGAAGGCCCAGGGGCAATAGATGCGAAATAGGACAACACGGAGTTGAAGTGGGACTGGCTCCGAGCGCGGTTCCCGGCCGGAATGGTCGCGAAAACGCTTTCCGCTCGGTGCCTGTCCCCTTTCAACGGGCCATTGTTTGGCAGGTTCTGAACATGATCGCGAGTCTCACGATGCAGAGATCTTCACTTCCCCGTCGCGAGTTACGATTCATTTTGCCGACCCTCGTGCTGGCGGCGGCCGGCGCGGCAGCGGCCGAGTCGCCACCAACCCGTATCGACGTCTTTCCGCCGGACGTTCACCTCTCGACCGCCGCCGACCGCCAACGCATCGTGGTCGTGGCGGCCCGCGCCGATGGCGTAACCGAGGATGTGACGGCCAAGGCAAAGTTGACGGTGGCCGATGCAAAGCTGGCGAAGCTGGAGGGAACCACCCTCTACCCCGTTGCCGACGGCCAGACGAACCTGGCTGTTGAATACGGCGGCCACACCGCTGCAATCCCTGTGGTGGTGAAGGAAGCGGCGGCCGTGCGGCCGGTGAGCTATCAACTCGACGTGATGCCGGTGTTCATGCGGGCGGGCTGCAACGTCGGGAGTTGTCACGGGTCGGCTTCGGGCAAAGACGGGTTTCACCTTTCGCTGTTCGGCTACGATCCCCAGACCGACTACCACAGCCTGACGCGCGAGATCGGGTTTCGACGTCTGAATCTCGCCCTTCCCCAGCGGAGCCTGCTTCTGGAGAAAGCCGCCGGCGAGGTTCCCCACACCGGCGGGAAGCGGTTCGAGAAGGAGTCGGAATACTACCGGACTCTGCTGAGCTGGATCGAGGCCGGTGCGCCGCAGGATCCCGGCGAAGTGCCCGCCGTTGAATCGATTGAGATGTTTCCGAGACAAGTGGTTCTCGAAGGGGCTGAGGCGAAGCAGCAGTTCATCGTCCGTGCAAAATACTCGGATGGGAGCGATCGCGACGTCACCAATCTCGTCGCGTTCTTGAGCAACAACGACAATTCCGCCCCGATTGACGATAACGGATTGGTCACTGCGAAGAACCGCGGCGAGGCGTTCGTGCTCGCCCGCTTCGAGACCAAGACGGTCGGCAGCCAGATCCTCGTCCTCCCAGCCGGCTTGGAATACGCACCGCCGGACGCAAAGCCGGTCAACTACGTCGACGCATTGGTCGATGCCAAGCTTCAAAAGCTCCGCATTCTGCCCAGCGAACTCTGCTCCGACGAGGTCTTTCTCCGCCGCGCGTCCATCGACATCACCGGTATGTTGCCGAGCGAGGATGAGTATCGGCAATTTGTCGCCGATGCGTCGGCGGACAAGCGGGCGAAGCTGGTTGATCGGTTGCTGGGGCGGAAGGAGTTTGCCGAGATTTGGGCGATGAAGTGGGCCGAGTTGCTGATGGTCAAGTCGAACAACCAGGTCAGCTACAAGTCCGCCTTCCTCTACAACGACTGGCTCACCGAAAAAATCTCCAACGACGTTCCCTTGGACAAGATGGTCCAGGAGCTGCTCACTGCCAGCGGCGGCACTTTCCGCAACCCGGCGACGAATTTCTACCAGGTGGAGACCGATACGCTGAAGACGAGCGAAAACGTGGCCCAGGTGTTCATGGGAATCCGCGTTCAATGCGCCCAGTGTCACAACCATCCGTTCGATCGCTGGACGATGGACGATTATTACAGCTTCGCCGCCTTTTTCGGCCAGATCGGCCGCAAGCAGGCCGAAGACTACCGCGAGACGATCGTCTTCAATCAGGGGGGCGGCGAGGTGCGGCATCCGGTCGGCAATCGGCCGATGGAACCCAAGTTCCTTGGCGGGCCGAAGCCGGAGACCCAAGGGAAGGATCGCCGCGAATTGCTGGCCCAGTGGCTCACCGCACCAGACAACCCCTTCTTCTCCACCAGCGTGGCCAATCGCATCTGGGCTCATTTCTTCGGGCTCGGGATCGTCGATCCGGTCGACGACATGCGAGTGAGCAATCCGCCCAGCAATCCCGAGTTGCTCGACGCGCTGGGCAAGAAGCTCGTCGAGTACCAGTACGACTTCAAGAAGCTGGTCCGCGACATCTGTAATTCGCACGCCTACCAGCGCAGCACCGTCCGAAACGCCAGCAACGAGAAAGACGAGCGGAACTTCGCCCACGGGAACGTCCGCCGCATTCAGGCCGAAATGCTGCTGGACTGCGTCACCCAGGCTACCCAGACCAAAGACAAGTTCCAGGGACTGCCGCTGGGCGCCCGCGCCGTCCAGATCGCCGACGGGACAACCGCCAACTACTTTCTCACCACCTTCGGTCGCTCGAAGCGGGAAACGGTGTGTGCCTGCGAGGTCAACAACGATCCCACCCTCTCGCAAGCGCTGCACTTGCTCAACGGCGATACGGTCGACAGCAAGATCGTCGCAGGCAAGTTGATACCGTCGCTCTTGGCAGCCAAGAAAAGCCCGGACGAAATCCTCTCCACGCTCTATATTCGCTGCCTCTCGCGAGAACCAAGCCCGGAAGAGTTGGCCAAGGTGAAAAAAGCGATCGAGGGGGTCGACAACCAGCAGCAGGCGTTGGAGGACATCTTCTGGGCCCTGCTCAACTCGCGCGAGTTCTTGTTCAATCATTGATATCGAAGCCGACTGTCTCCACACCCGGGAGTCCTTGCCATGTCCAGCCCTTTCGCCACCGCTTGCCTCGCCGGCCTGCTTGCCGCTTCCCTTTTGCCGGTTTCGGCTTTCGGCGCGGAAGAGAAGGCGGAGGAGAAGACCACCTTTGAGGACCATATCCGGCCGATCTTCCGCGAGCATTGTTTTACCTGCCACAACCAGAACAAGGCCCAGAACGATCTTGCCCTGGACAACTACGATCGGGTGATTGCCGGCGGCGCCGGCGGCGAGGTGATCAGTCCCGGCGATCCCGACGGCTCCTACCTGTGGAATTTGGTTTCCCACAAAGAAGAGCCGGCCATGCCGCCCAATCAAGGCAAGATCGCCGACGCGAAGCTGGAGTTGATTCGCAAGTGGATTCTGGGCGGGGCACTGAAGGATCAAGGCTCCACGGCGCAGGTGAAGAAGAAGGCGGGGCTGGAAATGTCGGCGCTGACCGGCGCCGGCAAGCCGGAAGGCGACCCGATCATGCCCGAAGGAGTCTCGCGGCAGCCGGCCGTTTACACCCAACGCCCCGGCGCCGCCACGGCCATTGCCGCCAGCCCGTGGGCGCCGCTGGTGGCCATTGCGGGCCAGCAGCAAATCGTCCTCTACCATTCGGACACTGCGGCGCTGTTGGGTGTGCTGCCTTTCCCGGAAGGCACCCCCTATGCGCTGCGGTTCAACCGCTCCGGCTCTCTACTGCTCGCCGGCGGAGGCCGCGGGGCCAGCCTGGGACTTGTGGCGGTGTATGACGTGAAGACCGGGCAGCGGGCTTTCCAGGTCGGCGACGAACTGGACGCCGTCCTGGCTGCCGACATCAACGCCGCCAACACCCTGATTGCCCTGGGCGGACCGCCGAGGATCGTCCGCGTCTACTCGACGGCAGACGGCTCTCTGGTGGCCGAGATCAAGAAGCACACCGATTGGATCTACGGTGTCGCCTTCAGCCCGGACGGCGTTCTGCTGGCCACGGCCGACCGTAGCGGCGGTCTCTGGGTCTGGGAGGCCGGCACCGACCGCGAGTTCTACAACCTCGACGGACACAAGGCCCCGGTCACCGACATCGCATGGCGGGCCGATTCCAACGTGCTGGCCAGCGCCAGCGAGGACGGCACGATCAAATACTGGAATATGCTCGACGGAAAGGCCATCCGAAGCGTCAACGCCCACGGCGGCGGAGTGGCGTCGATTGGCTTCACGCACGACGGACGCCTGGCATCCACCGGCCGGGACCGCGTAGTGAAGCTGTGGGATGTCGAAGGAAAAGAGCAGCGTGCATTCGAGGCCCTGCCGGAGCTTGGGTTGGAAGTCACCCTCTCGCACGACGGCGGACGGGTGGTGGCCGGCGACTGGAGCGGCGAGATTCGGATGTACGACACGGCGGACGGGAAGCTTGTGACGCGTCTGGCGTCGAACCCTCCCACATTGGAAATGGTGCTGCAGTCCGCCCAGGCAAAGGCGGCCGAGGCCCAGGCGGCCGGCGAAAAAGCGGCGGCCGAGGCTGCGGCAGCCCAAGCGGCTGTGGCCGAGAAACAGAAGGCAGCGGAAGCCGCCGCGACCGTAGCCGCCCAAAGGGCGGCGGAAGCGAAAGCGGCCACCGAGAAGCTCCAGGCGGCTAAGGCCGGTCTGGCCGCCGCGGCCGACAAGCCGGCCGCGGAAAAAGCCGTGGCCGAGGCGACCGCCGCTTCTGAGCAGGCGGGCGCGGCCGCCACGGCCGCCAAGACCGCGGCCGATCAGCTCGCGGCGGAAGTCGAACCGCTGAAAACGGCGTGGTTGCAAAAGGCGCTCGCCGCCCAAATCGCCGCCAAGGCCGCTGGCGACGCCAAACAAGCGGCCGTCCAAGCGGCGGCGGAGAAGGCCGCATTCGATCAGAAACCGAAGCCGCCGGCCTGACGCGAATTTGCCACGACACGGTTGACTTCGCATCCCGTGACGAGCTATTGTATTGATTGTATCTTGCCCACCTGATCCTTCCACCCGGGAGACCTGTCTATGAAAAAGCCGTTGTTCATTCCCTTTGTCGCCGTCGCGGCGGTGAGCTTTCTGCTTGGCCCGGCCGCGCCCTCGGCGAAAGCGATCAAGCCCTTTTTTGATGAGTTTCAGGCGGTCTACCTCAAGCCGGATAGCACCGACAAGAAAGACAAGGAATTTGCCGTCGCCATCGAGAAAGTGAAGTGCAACGTCTGCCACGAAGGCAAGAGCAAGAAGGACCGCAACATCTATGGCATGGCGCTGGACTTGATGTTGGACAAGAAGGCCGACAAGGACGACAAAGACAAGATTCGCCTGGCGCTGGAAACCGTGGCAACCATCAAGTCGGACCCGGCCAAGGCCGACGCGCCGACTTTCGGCCAGTTGCTCGCCCAGAGGAAGCTTCCGGGCGGTGAGCCGAAGAAGGATGTCGAAGACGGCGCGGGTCAATAATCGAAGTAGCCTGATCAGCAGCCCGGCCGCTCGCGGCAGTCGGGTTGCTGCTTCCGCTGGCCATCAACAGCCCGGCTGCTTGGAGCAGCCGGGCTGTTTTTCCCTTTCGATCGAGGTCGAGCAATGGTTCGCTTTTTCGCAGCCCGGCGTCTGTGTGCGGCAACCGCTTTGATTCTCGGGCTGTCTGCGTGCCAGTATTCTTGCGGCGCACCCGGCCGCGCCGGCGCCGCTCACACACGGAGTGATTCCACCATGAACATCGAAAAAGAGTTCCTTGGCAAGACGAGCGACGGCGCCGAGGTCGAGCAGTACACGTTGCGCAATGCCAACGGCCTTGAGGCCACGGTCATCACGCTCGGCGCGACGCTCACCTCGGTCAAGACTCCCGATCGTCACGGCAAGTTCGAGAATATCACGCTCTCGCTCCATTCCCTCGACGAATACCTCAAAGGGCATCCCTGTCTCGGTTCGATCTGCGGCCGCTTCGCCAACCGGATTGCCAAAGGCAGGTTCACCCTTGATGGGCGGGGATATACGCTGGCTACCAACAACGGGCCCAATCACCTGCACGGCGGCGTGCTAGGTTTCCATAAAATCGTCTGGACCGCGGCGCCCGAACCGTCGACCGACGGGGTCGGAGTGGCCCTCACCTATCAAAGCCGCGACGGCGAGGAAGGCTATCCCGGCAATCTCACCGTGAAGGTCACGTACCGCTTGACCAACGACGACGAACTGGAAATGGCGTACTCTGCCACCACCGACAGTGCTACGCCGCTGAACCTTACCAACCATGCCTATTGGAACCTTGCCGGCGCGGGTTCCGGCGACGTGCTCGGGCACGAACTTACGCTTCATGCCGACCGTTACCTTCCCGTCGACTCCACCCTGATCCCGCTGGGTGAACTGCGGCTGGTCCGAGGCACGCCGATGGACTTCACCTCGCCGCAGGCGATCGGTTCCCGCATTGGCGAAGTGGCGGGCGGCTACGATCATTGCTACGTTGTCAACGCGGGCGGCGGCGCGGAGCCCGTCCCGGCGGCGCGACTGCGCGACCCTGCCAGCGGCCGTGTCATGGAGGTCTACACCACGCAGCCCGGCGTCCAACTCTACACCGCCAACGGCATGCGGCTTCGCCGCGCCGACGGCGTCGAGTTTGGTCCCCACAGTGGCGTTTGCCTGGAAACGCAACACTTCCCCGATGCACCGAACCAGCCGCAATTCCCCTCGACGATTCTGCGTCCCAACGAGACGTTCCGCCAGCGGACGGTGCATAAGTTCCGCGCCGAATGAGGCGGCCCGATCGGCATCGCGGCCTCACCTCGATTCGCTATCCGCCGACCGTTTGGGCAGCCGCGTGACCAGCAACCGGTCGATTCGCAAACCGTCCATCGCCGTGACCTCGATTACCAGGTTATGCCACGCGGCCCGATCGCCGACCACGGGAAGCCGGCCCAAGAGCGACTGGACCAGACCTCCGACGGTGGCAACCTCCTGCGGCGCCGCCATGCGAAGCTCGGCCAGGTCGGCCGCCTCCAGCAGATCGCCGATACGGACGCCGCCGTCGATCGACCAGCTCGCCTCGTCCCGCCGAACGATGGTCTGGTCTTCGGCGCGGCGGTGTTCGTCGTGGATCTCGCCGACCAGTTCTTCCAGCACGTCTTCCATCGTCACCAGCCCTTCGGTGCCGCCGTATTCATCGAGAATCACGGCCATCTGGGTGCGCTTCGTGCGGAACAGATCCAGCAATTGGTCGAGGCGGAGTGTCTCGGGCACCAGCGGCGCGGGCCGCATCAGCTTGTGAATATCGATCGGCCAGCCCATATGCAATTGCAGGAACAGATCCTTATTGTAAATGAAGCCGAGAATATTGTCCAAATCGCCCTGATAGACGGGCACCCTGGAGAAGCCGGACATGACCACGGCCCCCACGATCTCGTCGGGAGGAGTCTCCACGTCCAACGCATCGATCTCCACCCGCGGACGCATGATCTCGCGCACGGTCCGATCGCCCAACCGCAGTGCCTTGGTCGCCGCGCGGAGTTCCGCCGGATCGAGCACTCCCTCGTCGCTCCCCGACTGCATCAGATGCTCGATGTCCTCCACGGAAACCGAGACCTCGGGGGCATCGCGGCTGCGGAGTATCGTCAGGACGGCATCGGTCGAGATCCCCAGCACCCAAACCAGCGGCCTGGCGACGATCGACAGCCCCTGCATCGGCAAGGATACAAGCTTTGCGAGGCGTTCGGCCCCGCGAAGGGCCAGCCGCTTGGGAACCAACTCCCCAAAAAGCAGCGAGAGATACGTGATGCTCAGAATCACGATTCCCAGCGCAATGCTCTCGGCATGGCTCGCCAGTGCGGCGACGGGAATTGCTTTGATGCGCTCGGCCAAGAATCCCACCACATGCGCGCCGCCGAAAGTTGCGGCGACCGTCCCGATCAGGGTAATGCCTACCTGCACCGTGGGAAGAAAACGGTTCGGATCGCGGGCGAGTTCCAGGGCCACGCGGGCGGCCCGGTCGCCCGCGTCCGCTTCCGGCCCCAAGCGGCTCCGCCGGGCGGTGAGAATGGCGATCTCCGCGGCGGCGAAAAAACCATTGGCAAGAATCAACAGGAAAATGAAGAGGATTTCCCACTCGATCGACATGAAAGCTCCCAGGCGGCAGGCTGCTTCTCAACACCACCATTCTGTCACATCGGCCGCTCGTTGAAAAGCAATACGAGTGTGGTTCGGACAGGCGTTGGCGGCATAAGGCTTAGGATCGGCGAATGAACAACTGTCGTGAAATGAACCCAGGAAGGGGTCGGGAGTTTTTTTTCCTGTCGGCCGGGCGACGGTTTCGTGTATGGATAGACGCTTTTTCGGCCGACAGGAAAAAAAGACTCCCGACCCCTTTGGCCCCGCCTCCACGGGCCGGGAAAGCTCCCGCTTGCCGCGCAGCGGCAAGGGGCGGTAGAATCGGAGTGGCTTCTCCCGGTTTTTTCCTAAGAAAAGAGTCAACCGAATGCAGCAATGGGAAGGCACACAGATGGCGCCGCCGCGGGGCTTTCTGCGAATGTGTCGCCGGAATATGCGGCACGCGAAGGCGGCCGATTCCACCGGCGCCCAAGTCAACGGGGCCGGCTTGCTGATGCGGTCGCTGCTGCTCCGCCGTGTTCTGCGGCGGGACATTCTCGCGGACGATGAGACTTACGTTGGCGTGCTGTTGCCGCCGTCGGTGGGCGGCCTCGTTGTAAACGTGGCGTTGGCGCTGGATCGCCGCATCGCCGCCAATCTCAATTACACGATGTCGTCGGAAGTCATCAACCTGTGCATTGCAGAGGCGGGCATCCGGCGGATATTGACTAGCCGCCGCGTGATGGAACGTTTCCCTCTGAGTGTCGACGCGGAACGGATCTTTCTCGACGACGTCAGGGAGAAGATCACCGCCGCCGACAAGCTCGCCGCGGCGGCGCAAACGTGGCTCTGGCCTGTCTCGCGACTGGAACACCAGCTCCACCTCGCCTCGATCAAACCGGACGACGTGATTGCCGTCATATTCACCTCCGGGTCGACGGGCGATCCCAAGGGCGTCTTGCTGACGCACCACAACGTCGCCACGAATGTCGAGGCGTTCAGCGACGTGCTCCATTTCGACTGGGACGACGTGCTTCTGGGCACGCTGCCGCTGTTTCATTCCTTCGGCTACACGACCACCCTCTGGTCGGCGGCCTTGCTGGACTCCAAGGTGGTTTACCACTACAATCCGCTCGACTACCGGCAGGTCGGTTCGCTTTGTCGCGACCATCGCGCCACGCTGCTGGTCAGCACAGCGACCTTCCTGCGGACGTACTTACGAGGCTGTCCGGCGGATGATTTCGCCACACTGCAACTGATCATCACCGGCGCGGAAAAACTCCCCCGCGATCTGGCCGATGCTTTTGAGCGGAAGTTCCACGTCCGTCCCTACGAAGGCTACGGCACGACGGAATTGTCCCCGGTGGTGTCGACCAACGTTCCGCCCAACCGGCTCGCCCCAGGCGAACCGAGGGCCGACAAGCTGGGAACGGTCGGCAAGCCGATTGCCGGCGTCTTCGCCAAGGTGGTCGATCCGGAAACCGGCGAGGATCTCGGGATCGATAAGCCCGGCATGCTGCTGATTTCCGGCGACAACGTGATGAAGGGCTATCTCGGCCAGCCCGAAGAAACTGCCGCGGTCATGCGCGACGGCTGGTACGTGACGGGCGATCTGGCCCAGATCGATGCAGAGGGCTACATATCCATCACCGGCCGCCAGAGTCGCTTCTCCAAGATCGGTGGCGAAATGGTCCCGCATCTGCGGATTGAGGAGGAGCTGACTCGCCTGCTCGCGGCGGACGAGGGGGAGTTGTGTCTGGTGGTGACGTCGGTGCCCGACCACCGCAAGGGAGAGCGGCTCATCGTGCTCCATACCGGCCTCTCGATGCCGCCGGAGCAAGTCAGTCGCGAACTCGCCGCCGCCGGCCTGCCGCCGATCTGGATCCCCTCGCCCGATTCCTTCTACCAGATTCCCTCGATTCCGGTGCTGGGAACCGGAAAGCTCGATCTTCGACGGGTCCGGCAAGTGGCGGAAGAGAAATGTGTCGTCCGCGAGTGATCGCGCCGGCTGCGGTAAGAATTCCCATCAGCCCGACTGCTTCCGAGCAGCCGGGCTGATAAACGGGTTAGCCTTCATCTGCCGCTCGCCTTAGCGGATGCTCGACTCTTCCACGCTGCCCGCGATGAGCGGTACATCCCGGTTCCCGTCTTGCGGTTCTACAGCAGCGGCCTTCTCGGCGACGCGCTGGGCGAGATCCGCGAAGTGATCGCGAACGGCAGGCTGCACGCTGGAAAGCTTCGACGCCAGTCTCTGTACCCCGCGGCAATTCACCTCTGCCGTTCTGGAAAGGCTGCCGACGAATCCGATGGTCTGCGCGAAGTTGATGTCGGCGATCTTGCCCATGATCGGCTGAAAAGTCTTGGTAAACACTTCCACTCCGCCGGGTTCCACCTGCATGAACGTGTCGAGCCTCACGGTGATCAGGCACTGCCCGTCGCTCTGCCGAACGTAGCCGGTCTTCAACAGCAGAACCACACGACCATGGGTGGGTTTGGTTGAGAACGGCCCTTCATACTTGCCTTCGGTGTAGATAAGGTGCGTATCCTGGCTCTGGTAGAGGAGGCGGACAGTACCCTCGGTGCCTGCCGAGTCGGTAAGACGATAGCAATCCGCATCAACTTGCGTTAGCGAAACCTGAGTGATCCCGAGCACCTGCCAGATGTTGACCACAACATCCGGGTGGCGAACCAGGAAGAGATACATCTCCGGATCGCACTGGATCGCCTGCACCGGCATTCGGCGATAGATGGAGACATTCGAGAGGACCGACTTGACGGTGGCCTGTGCATCGCCAGTGAGCTTGTCCAGTGGGATGGAGCGAATCGCATCTTCCCGCGCCTCGCGACTGCTGCTGGCTTTCAGCGGGTCGGAACGTCTGGCCAGAAGATGCTGGCCTTGTGCCGAGACCACCGCCCCGAATGCCAGGCCGGCAGTCAGCAGGGCAATCAAGGCGACCCCCTGAAGGTTTCGTTCCGTGCCTGACGGCCGAAACAAGCGCGCCGTGGCCATATTCCCCCCTATGGCTGTATATGCGTCGATGATTGGGCCATCGTCGGCTATCCGACCGGCATGCCAGCAGGCGGCTTAGAGGCGCTAACAAAACGGGGACAGGCACCTCGCCAGGACGTATATTCTGCGGGTTTTGCGATGGTTCGGCTCGGAGCCAGTCCCCGTTTTGTTAGCGCCTCTTAAGGCCATGTCAGCCTGGAAAGGCTGAGGTATATGAGCAGCCTGGAAAACCCGATGGACATCAGCCTTTTCAGACGGCCCCCTCGATTCCAGGCGATCCATAACCGTGCCGGTATTGCTGAATATTCGGCTTTTACGAGCAGGACAGGTCAGTCAAAGTTTTCCCTCGGCGAAAAGCTCTTTGCTTTGCCCTTGCGACGGAAAGGACGTTTTCCCACAATACGGCCCTTCTGAAGTAGGGAGAAAGCGAGGCTGGGCATGGGCGAGCAGACGATGGATGCGAAAGAACGAGACCGTCGCCGTCGGCGGGCGATCGTGTCCGCCACGCTCTTGGGCACTGCACTGGCCGGAACCGTTCTCCTCGGCCGACAACCTTTCTTTCGCTGGTTGACCGATCGGGCGGTCCAACGCATCGAAGCCGCCCCGGATGAGCCGGATCTGGTTTCGAATCTCGCCGCGATGGGCGATCGCGGATTAGAAGCCCTCGTCGGATTGCTCAACGCGAAAAACGCGAAGACGGCAAACGCGGCGAAGCGGGTTCTGATGGAAGAAATCGTTCGCTGGAGGACTCTCGACCGCCACGCTTACACCCCCAAAGTCACGATACTGGCCAAGGCTTTGGGGGAGCGGGTCGGGCAGTTCTGCCCCGATGCCAAACGAGATGCGGCCGAGATGGCCACTCTCATTCTCCTGGATTTTCAGGCAGCCGTTCACGGGTCCGTCGCAGCCGACTGCGAGACCGTCCTTCGTGCGTCGCTGCATTTGCGGCAGATGATGGGCAGCATTCACGCCGACGACTCTCCCGCGGACGCACTGAACTCCGAGTTGCCCGGCACGGGACCGACCGAAAATCTGCCGGTCCGTCGAGGGGAGTCGGCTGACGAATCCACCGCTTTGAAACCGGTGCTCGGCGACGGTATTCCGTTGACTTCTCCGCCTGTATCCAACGAACACGGAGATCTCGCTCGCGGCGATTCGCCGGCAGTGGATTCGAACGTCGCCACTGCGGAAAGTGCTTCTCGAAATCCAGTACAACCTTTCCCGGCCGTCAGAATACCCGCCTCTACCGACACGAACATCCACCCCAGCGACGAAACCGCACCGGCACCGTTTTCCGCAGTCGATACCGTCGAGCTGATGCGTCAGTTGCAGACCGGCACTGCCGAAAACGCGGAAACGGAACTCGTGAAGCGCGGCTTTGGGCCGGTTCAACTGGAACTGGCTCGCCGACTCTTCGACCCGGCCCCGGAGGCCCGCAAGCAACTCCTTCGCCTCCTGCCAGGACTGCGGACGGTAGACCCGCTTCCCTGGCTCCTTCAACTCTGCCGCGACCAAGACAAAGAGGTCCGCCTGATGGCGGTTTCGTTGGCGGCCAGCAGCGGCGATCCCGCTCTGGTCGCCGAAGTGGAGCGACTCGCCAGACAAGATTCCGAAACGCGGCTGCAATCTCAGACCAAGCGCATCGCCGAGCGTCGCGAGCAGAGCTTCCGTTGAGCGCGCCAAGGGGTCGGGAGTCTTTTTCCGTATCGGCCTCACCGCCGCTCGGCATGTCCAGTGGAATCGGCGGCCGATACGGAAAAAGACTCCCGACCCCTTCCTGAGTTCAGCGGCAAATGAGAGCTATTTCCACATCGTCTCGGCAAGCGCGGCGGCAACCGGCACGAAGAGAATCAACGGCGCCCACGCCCCCAGCGCTGGACTGATCGCGTAGATCGAGCCGAGGTATTGAAAGGCAATCGCAACGAGTACAAAAGCCGACGTCACCAGGCTACAAAGGCCGATCGCGACAAACACGTTTCGATTCTCCCGTTTGAGCACCAGCGGCAACCCGAGAAACAACAAGCTTATATCCATCAGCGGTTGGACGATCCGTGCATGAACCGCAACACGCACGTCCGCCCCGAAGTCCAAGCTCCGGTTGTGCAGACCGCGGATCAAATCGGTGGTGGAGGAGAAGTCTCGCCACGAGTTGCCGGCGGTGAGTTGATCGAAACTGTAGTTGCTGACGATGAAGCACTCGCCCGGTTGGAGCCAAGCGGGCGCATCGCGACGCGTGACAATCACCGGCTGCCCGTCAAGCGTCAGCGAAGGCTGGGAGTCCAGCCCGGCGGGTTCATCGACCCCTTTTAGCAGGTAACCGCTCGGGCGATTGCCTTCCGCCGGCATGTAGAAGGCTTCGTCGGCCGTCAATCGCTTGCCGTAATGGTCCAGTGACTGCGGGAGCAGGAAGTCCGGTTTCGCAATCCGCTTTCGGTCGGCGAAGGTGGCTTGGCCTCGCAGCAGGATATCGGTCTGGTTGTCGTAGCGAGGCACCAATTCGCGACCGACATCGCCGGTCATGTCGCGGGGTTTCATGGCCAACTCATTGCGGAAAACGGGGATGACCATTTCGCGGTTGACTGCCGCCAGCACGCTGATCGCAACCGCCGCCACGATAATCGGCACGACCACTCGGATCCGAGAGATTCCGGCGGACATGATGGCGGTCAGTTCCTGGTGACGCTGGATCCAGGTCACCGTAAACATCGCCGCCGTGAGCGTAAGCAGCCCCGCTGTGCGATCGAAGAACCACACCGACCGGTAGAAGTAGTGGGGGCCCATCACGGCCAGGAGCCCGCCCCCGGTTTCGGCCCAACGAAGAAACTCATCGAGCTGGGTGAAGGCATCGAAGACCACATACAAACCCGTCAGGCTCAGGTAGCAGATCACGAACGTCTGCAAGAATTGCCGGAGCAGGTAGCGGTCGAGGATATACATGCTGGTGGGCAACGAGGCAGGAGACGGACAACCCGCCGACAGTCTGACATTTCTCCCCGTTTTCACAAAGTGCAATTCCTTCTCCGCACTTGCCAACTCTCCGGTGCGTGTCCGCGTCCTGAAAAAGCCAGGTAATCCAGGGAGGGATTTTCCCTGTCCTGTCCTATCTGCCTTGTTGCTCCATGTCGCCAAAACCTCCCGGTCTCTGAACCACACCCGAACCGGTCCCTCCTCGGGTGCAGATACTCAGAAAAATCGCAAGTCTCACGCAAAGCCGCAAAGGAAAAAAGACAAAAAAAGGCGGGGGGGAAGGAAATAGACGAGCATTGGACGCCGGGTTCTTATCCTTTTTTTCTTTGCGGCTTTGCGCCTTTGCGTGAGACCTTCCTGATTCCTCTTTCCTGCGGGCGCACCATGCACTCTGCGATTTTAGGCAGCATGGGATTGGTAGCAACGGGAGCCGGTGAGACGCTGCGGGCGATTTCGCCAGAAGCGAGCAAGCGTGGGGGTGTCGCTGAGGTGGTCGGCGA
>JAAYEH010000295.1 GCA_012728855.1 Rhodopirellula sp.
AGAAGATTATGAGCAACTCTGACATCGAGGACATCGCAGCGAGGATTCGTGGACGGATTGCGGCTGATCCGAATCTCCAAAAGTTCGTAAATGAACGTCTTGGAACTGCGCACACGCCGACCCCGAGGCCAACGCCTGTTGCGCCCCAGGCACGCCCGCAGCCCACTGCTGCGCCGAAAACGCAATCGACAGAGAGCAAACGCTGGTGGCAGTTTTGGAAGTAACGCATACGAGACAGAAAGGACGAGCGACATGACGGCTAAGCACTGGAGTATCTGCGGATCAGACATCAAGCTGTATTTCAACGGAATCGGGTCGCGAAAAACTCTCTTCGGCCGACGCGAGGACGGACCAGTCGTCCTCACTCTTCGCGTTCAGTCGGGGTTCGGGATCCCAAGCGATGAGGATCTTCAATCCGTTGTGGACAGCTTTGCTGCGGAAGGACTCCCATCGCTTCCTGGAGTTCGACTGGTGCCGATAACCCAAGAGGAGTGTGAGTCGTTCGGAAGCAAAACCATCTCGATTACGATGTAGCGTGCAGCGACCTCGTCAAAGGAGTTGTGCGGTGGTGACCCAAGCCCCCGAGTCCCTCGATGAATTAGCCCGGTCCGTCGGGAGCGTACTGCCCGGTGGATACGAGATCAGAGATGTCCGCTGGGGCGGGATGGGTGTCGTCTATCTGGTCTACAGTCCGGAGGCTGCCCTGCCTTTTGCGGTTAAGACATTTCAGCGTCAGTTCCTGATGAGCTACGAAGCCCAGGAGCGGTTCAAACGCGAAGTCCGTAGCTGGTTGCGGCTCGGCGACCACCCTCACATTGTCCAGGCCCTATTCGTTGATGTCATAGACAGCATGCCGCACCTGTTCATGGAGTATGTGGACGGCCGGAGTCTGCTTGAACGCATCGGCGGTTCCCCGCTGCCGCTTGGAACGGTCCTTGACTATGCCATCCAGATCTGCAGGGGAATGCAGTACGCGCATTCCGTCCATCGCCTCATTCACCGAGACTTGAAGCCGTCCAACATCATGGTATCCGTAGACGGCTGCGCGAAGGTCACGGACTTCGGTCTCGTCAAGGCCCTGGACGCCAGCGAGGAGCCGACCAGTCCCTCCGAAGGAAACGCCCCCCTGCATCGCTTCTCGCTTTGCGTAACTCACGGGAGCATGGGCACCCCGGAGTACATGGCACCCGAACAGTGGGCATCCGGCTCCACGGCGGATGAACGTACCGACATCTATGCGTTCGGTGTCGTTCTTTATGAGATGTTGTGCGGATATCCACCATTCCGGCGCGAACCCGGAGAGCCGCCATACGTGCTCCATGCCAAACATCTTCAAGCGCATCCTCCTGATCCATCTGGTAGCGGACTCTCCATTCCGAACCAACTCAAATCCATTGCGTACCGTTGTTTAGAGAAGTCGCCCCAGCAGCGCTTCCAGAGCTTTGACGAGCTGGCCGAGCATCTCTGTCTCGCTCATCGTCAGATCCTTGGCCGCGCATGGGCGCTGGCAGGGAGCTACCGCCATGTTTATGCGAAGTCCAGCGAGGCGACGCAGAAGTCACACCGGGCCGCGTCCCTGCATTACATAGGGGATCATGCCGCTGCTATCGCCCTGCTCAATGACGCGATACGGCTTGAGGCTGAAAACCGTTTTGCGCTTCGCATCAGAGCGCAGTGCGCGTGTGCAGTTTCACGATACCAGGAGGCGCTGGCTGACCTAGAACGACTGGCGGAACTTGCGCCCGATGATACCGGGGTACACAACGACATGAGTTTTGCACTGAACGAGCTCGGTCGACACCAAAATGCCCATAGCCATGCGGAGCGAGCGATCAAGCTGTCACCGGGGGATGCGTCGGCGTGGAACAACCGAGGCATAGCCCAAGCGGGGCTATCGCACTTTCAGGAAGCGCGGGATTCGTTCGAGGCGGCGTTGCGCATCAACCCCCAATATCCTGAAGTGTGGAACAATCTTGGCCATCTCCATCGCCTTCTCAGCCACACAAGTGAAGCTGAGGAGTGTTTCCGGCGTGCCATCGCTCTGAATCCTCGCTATCTCAAGCCTTACTTCAACCTGAACCAGGTATTGCTGGAACGGCAGGACGTGGAGGGTTCACTCAGGTTGATGGAGCAGGTTCTCGCTGTTGATCCAGAGCACGATTACGCCATGCGGGTGCGAGCCGTGCTTTCCGGCATGCGAGAGGGAGGAATGTAGCAGGCACACGGAAATGCAGCGCGGGAGCAGTTTCCGGGTAGATACGGACAGGTGAAGGAGTCAGCAACAGAAAGGACAGAGCAATGCCAATGATCAACGGGAAGCACGTCGTGTTCGATTCACCTGAAACGGAAGCGGCCTTCAACCGCATGACCGGGCGCAGCTCGGGAGGCGGCGGAGGCGGGGGTGCGAAGGCCGTCATTGTGATAGGAGTCATACTTGCGGTCATCGGCGGAATCGTCTGGTGGATCGTGAAGTGAGGAGGAGTCATAGATGAGCAAGGACAGAACCAAGGATCAAGTAGCGCAACTGCTGGCCGGTCTCGACACTATGGAGCGCAACATGGACCGACCGGCAACCGTTCAAGAACTGAACGCAAGCCTGGCCAATCTGACTCAACTCGAGACCATGCTCCCGAAGGCGGAGGTCTCGGAAGACGAACGCAACCAGTTGCGAGACCGGCTGAGGGCAGTCAAAGCCAAGAACACAAAGAAGCTTAACGCCGCATTGCCGTGGCCCATGGTGGTCATGACCAAGATCAACAACTGCAAGGACAAACCAGCCTTGGCAGGCCTACTCGATCATTCGGTTTATTGGGTCAGGCAAAGTGCGGGCTCCGCCCTTCGATTCGCTGTTGAAAGCCTTTCGAAGGACACGGGAGCGATCATAGACCTGTACACCTCTCTTCAGAGGCTCTCGACAAACGACGATCCCGACGTGAGATGGCACGCAATCGATCTTTGGCTGCGCGTTCCTGTTCACATCACAAAAGAGATCGGACTGACTTCAAGCACGCACCAGTGGGTCCGACAAGCCCTCACCGACTCGGAGCCTGAGGTCAGATCATCTGCCGTACGGGGTTTGCTTCTGTACAAACCCGATGGATACGAATCGGAATTGAAGGCGCTTCAGACAGGAGATGCGCACGAAGCGATTCGCGAGCAGGTAAGCCAGGCGCATATTCAGGACGGCCCGGAAGCAAAGCCGGAGCCCTGCGCGGTCTGTCGCAGAATTCCCCCCAAGCGTCTTGCATACCTCTTCAGTAACTATTCTGTGCATGCTTCGGACGACTACACCATGGCAGGCGGAGCATCGAATCCCTTCATCGATGCGTCATGCATCCCTGTGCCGCCGCGAAACCCCTTCGATCCCAACGAATGGAACACCGTTCGCCAGCAACAGAGAGCGGAAGGGATTGCGATGTCGCGCGAGAATAGAAAGGGAAAGCCGGACTGGAATCCCGCCTGGGTTGTGTGCGGACACTGCGCGAAAGCACTCGGCATTCAGCCCGATGATCTGGCCAAGGCGCATGAGGAAGCCGCCAAGCACTTCCGTGGGGAACACGCGGTAGGTGTGCTGACGGAGAGTGGAGCCAAGCTGAAGCAACAGGTGGAGAGCAACTGCTTTGTGTGCTCAATCGTGCTGGATGTTTCCGCGCCCGAACTAGACATATTTCGGGGTTTTCGCGACCACTGCCTTAGTGTCACCGTCGCCGGCCGCGCCTTCACAAGGGCATACTACGCCGTCGGTCCACGGCTAGCCACATACATTGCGAGGCGTCCATCGCTCCGCGGAACCGTGCACCGCTTGCTGTTTCAGCTACTTCCATACGCTCAACGCGCGACCGAGACGCGGAAGATGACAGCGATCAAAGACACGAAGAGACTCAGCAGACGGTGCAGCGGCAGCACACGAGCCGTGTAGATAGTTGGTGGAGACAACAGTAGGCACAGAAAGGACGGGTGGCGTGAGCATGGCACAGGACGTATCTCAACACGTGAAGACGCTTGAGAGGCCGCAGTGGATGTTCTGGGGCGACCGGAAGGCGGCGGTGCAAGCGATTTCGGGCCTTGGGACCGCAGCGGGCGAAAAAGCTATCTCAGTTCTTGGCGAGGTTGTTAGCAAGCCAGGCGTCAAATGGGATGTTCGTAATGAAGCTGCCCAGGCCCTCGTCAAACTCGGCCCCGCCGCACAACCGGCACTCCCGGGGCTGCTTCGCTTCCTGCTCAACATGGACAAGGAAGGCGACTCCATCTTTCAGGGGCCAGTTCCGATGAGCGCATTGGAAGCTGTGGGTGCCATGGGTCCCGTCGCACGGTCTGCGGTCCCGACGCTTGTTCAGATTGTCGTGAAGTACGCGGGTCGCTCCGCCAAGGGGGCTCTTGACATGGCAACAGGACGGGCCCGCCCGGCATCGGGCAACATCGGTGATATCATTGGTTTCGCTATGGGCCAGACCATGCAGAGCGTCATCATGCATAATGCGACGAAGGCAGTTGGCGACATTCTTGGTCAACCGCGAGAAAAGACGGACGAAGCATCCCTGGAACTCGTCAAGTGGTGGAATGCTGAGGGGAAGAACCAGGCCTACTAAACGGAAGGAGGCAGACAGATGAGCGCAGAGAGTGCAAGGAAGGCAAGGGAATGGTGGCAGTCACCGGCCAGCGCGAAGTCGCGGGCACGCGGGTACGCGATCTGCGATGAGATCGACTGCGGAGCGCATATCCCGCCTGGCGAGGGCCACATCCGCAAGAACTTCATGGCCGACCTCGCCGGTCTGGATATGCCGCCGGAAATCGTTTGCGACCGGCACGGACCGGTCTGATGGAGGGAGGCTACTAGTATGGCACT
>JAAYEH010000028.1 GCA_012728855.1 Rhodopirellula sp.
CTCGATACAAACCCAGGGTTCATCGGCGTAAAACGCGAACTTGTTTGCTGTGATTTGGTCATCGCGGCACGCATGCATTGTGCCGTGAACGCAGTTGCCGCTGGTGTCCCTACGGTCTTCTTAGCCTATAGCCAAAAGGCTACAGGGATGAGCCACTATGTCTATGGTACGAGCCGTTGGGCAGTTCCCGTGAAGGATTTTGTGGGAGACAGCATGCTTCAGATCGTGGGGGATTTGCTTTCGCATCGTCACGCGATTTCGTCTTTTTTGCAGGAACGCACACCGTTGATCCAAAATGACGCGCGTAGGCCGCTGCAGCAGTTGGAGATGGTTTGCGCGTCGCAGTGCGCTTCGGCCATGCGTGGAGCACACAGGAGGCGACATCGGGGAAGCTTGATGCGGCATATCGATCGCGATTAGAAAAGATAACATTTTTGCGGCCGGGAGGATACCAGCGGGAACTCTCAGCGGCTTCACCCAACCCTGTGATTAGCTGTGAGTTCCCGCTGGTTCCCGTGCATGCGAAGCGGAACCACTTGGCCGCGAGACTGGCCCCAGCTAAACCTCCCCTAACAATGGCAGGTTTTTGGTTCTTGAAGCGACGTAGAAGTGACTGCATATTAAAGGCAGGCAATGAAACATTCAATGTTGATTTCTTATCCTGAAGGCTTTTCACTTGGTTGGCGAGGAGCGACAGCTCGACTCCTTGATCTGGCGGAAGGCTTGGCTTCGTTGGGATGGAATGTCACGATGCTTTCTTCACGAAGTGTGGGACAGCACGATCAGTCGGCGCAAGAACAATGTTTCCCAGGTCGCGTTATTCGGACGCCGTTTACTGGTGCGTATCCTCGTTGGATTGATACTAGCCCAAAGCTCCGAAGACTCTATCGGGGAACATGGAAAATCTTTGGCGAACGTCACTACTATGAACGTCTTGCGTTGGGGTGGGCTGAGCGAACAGAAGAGTGGTTTCCCCGCAACTGGAACTTGCCGTCGCCGGATGTAGTCTGGGCTATTTGCACTTCAAACCTCAACGGCATCGTCGCAGGGCGCAAGTTAGCGAAAGTCTTTGATTGCCCTTTAGTGCTCGAGTTCCAAGATCCTCCGTCGAGCAAAGGAAATCGGTTGCATACAGCTCTCTTAGCTGTCTTTCGTCAGGTTCTTCGCAACAGTAACGGAGTGGTTACTACCAGTTGTTCTTACGCACAGCACCTGGTGGATACGCATCAAATAAGCTCGGCGGCGGTTCTCCCGCTTCATCTTTCGTTTTCCCAGATGAGCAGCGAACGCGTCCTGCGGAAGCAGGAAGAACCTTTAATTTTTCTGCATGCTGGATCGCTCAGGACCGATTGCGGCCGGAATGCACGCTCACTGGTCGCAGCGTTCGCCCAGCTGTTGCGTACGCGACCCGAGTGTCAAGGACAGATACGCCTTCGATTGCTAGGCGGAGGTGACGGTGCGCAGCAAGCCCGCCGCTTGGCTGAGGCGTCCGGGATCGGCACCTCGGTGGAGGTGGTTCCTGAGGTTCCGCTCGAGAAGGCAGAGGAGGCAATGGACTTGGCGGATGTTCTGGTAGTGATAAAGTATGCTGACCCCTTGTTCGATATGCAGATTCCGGGAAAACTTTTTCAGTATCTTGCTAAAGTCAAGCCGATACTGGGCATTATGCCCCCGGCCACTGAGGCTGCGCAAATCCTGGCTGCTTCCGGCCTCGGATTGGTTTCGTCGAATGCTGACGTCGAAGGAATCGCCGGAAATCTTCGTCGAATCTGGGAGGCTCGCAATAATTTCGAGACGTTGATCGAGCCTGATCTCGACTATATTGCACAGTTTTCGCGAGAGAGGATGGCAAATCGCTGCCACGAATTCCTCCTACGGGTCGTTGATCAAGGAGCTCAACGAAGAGTCGCTGACGGTTCCGGTCATGTGATTGCCATAAGAGATATTGCGTCCTAGGAATGGGTGAATACGAGATAGATATTTCGATTTTTGCTGCGGTTACCAGCTTTACTGGTATTGTGTACTGGGCCGTCTTCCGGCAACTGCATACACCGATGCAGCAACTGTTCTGGACGGCCGGACTTGCTGGAACCTGGTTGCTAGCCGGAGTGGGTGCCGCGTACACGAGCACCCCCTTCTGGTATGCTCAGTATCGCGGTGCACCTCCCGAATACGCTTGCTTCTACTGCCTTTTCATCGTGGCGCTGGGGGGCGGATTCGATTTGGCCATCCGTTTGACGAGCCGACTTGGCGCGCGGCTGCAAGGCGCTCCGGCGGAGTGGTTTGCTGCGATCACACAACATCCTCGCTTTATCCAGCGGATTTTGGGTGGATACTTCCTGCTTCTGCTCTTTCCGCTGCTTTATCCAACATTCCGGTTGCACACCCTCCTCGCTCCTCCACGGCCCGATATCACGTTCTTTACGGGCCTTGAGGAACAAAAAGGGGTGATTGAACGAATCGTTGAGTACGCCACAATTCTGTGGTTTCCTTTTTACTTGACTTCGTTGTATCCCTTTCGTCGTCGCTACGGCTTGTTGCTCTTGCTGGTATTTCTGCCGAGTTACATCGGGCTCTGTGATACCGGGTACATCGGAAGAGGGGGGATAGTAATCGCCTTGCTGCTGATCTTACTGGCGACGTGGCTGGACAATCCCGCAAAGCGTCGCGGAATTATGCTGGCAGTGTCCATCGGGACACCGCTTTGTTTGTTCTTTTTCTTCGTGCTGGGGCACATCCGGGCCGGTAATGATTGGCGAGACGCGGCGTCCAGTCGGGCTCAAGGAGTACAAGATGTTGTGTTCTCGCAGACGAGTTTTCCCACGTTGTCCTGGGCCGTCTTGGAGAGCGATCAGCGAGCGAACCCCAAGGACTTCATCCAATGGCTCCTAACCACACCGATACCTAAGGTTTTTACCGGACGACTCTCTGAAACGCGAATTAATTACGATATCGCATACCTAATCCGACAACTGCGGCCCGGCGATGAAGGTTTTACGGTGGACCTTACCGGAGTTGTGACGGAAAGCGTGTTCATCTATGGTCGGCGATTCTTCTGGCTACATGCCGTCTTTCTGGGCGCTGTTTTTGGTATTCTTTGCTCACTCACAGAGCGAATACCGTGTGCGCTTTTCATAAGCACTTACTACATAGTCATGTGGAGCTATGTTGCCAATCGAGCTGGGGTTGCCTCAGCGTGGCCGCCGCTCTGCAACAGTTTCCTGTTATTCTATCTGCTGCTGTTCCACCTGTATACGATTTCCGGGAAACGAAGTCAGACAAGAGGCTCTGCGATGCAGACGGCATGATGCAGCGGAGAGAGATATAGAAATGCAATCAATGAAAATCCTTATGTTCTACCCTGGGCAGGTGCATCATCTGCCACCTCTAATGACTTCGGCAGCCGCCATGGCGCGCCTAGGTGCTCGAGTGCGTGTCGTCGCATTCAGTGCGGCGGAACCATCGGCGAGGTACTTGCGGGAGCGCGGGATAGAGTTGTCACTATTGAGAGAAGGACATCCTCGCACGGCCACTGGAAAAGCGGCGCTGTGGAGTCGGTCGCTCATACGCCTGTACTTTGAGGAACGGCGTATGCAGCCAGACTGTGTATGGTTGCATCAAAGCCACTTTATCTCATGGCACGCGTGGATTCCGCGAACGCGTTCGCGGGTCGCTACCGTCGTCCATTCGCACGAGTTTACTAGTCATGTCTGGCGCCGCTGGATGTCGCAAAAGGCTTTGGCACGGCGAGCAGATGTCGTAATATGTCCTGAACAGAATCGAGCGCTAATTCTCAAGCACTTCTCAGGATCGAGCGGCCGCGTGGTTATCGTGCCGAATCGTCCTGCGAACGATATGCTGCCATCGGTTTCCGTCCCCGTTCGCACAGCGGATGTTTTCCACGAAGCCGGGGGGGCAGCATCATGTAGTCGTTTCCTCATTTATCAAGGCGCCTTCGGGGCGACCCGCTGTTTGGAACAGGTAGTCGATGCTTTTCGATTGCTTTCTTTTCCAGACGCGGGCCTTATACTCATGGGGGGTGATCCTGACTCTGATAGCTATCAGAAACTTGTATGTCGGGCGGGCGACGATGGAAGAATCGTCCTTCTTCCAAGAATTGCGCCACCGGCACACTTGGAAATCACGCGCGGCTGTGTAGGGGGTATTGTGCTCTATTCCCCGACGACCTTGAACAATATCTACTGCGCCCCGAACAAAATTTACGAGTACGCGTCGTTTGGACTAGGGATGGTTTTGCCCGACTACCCGGGACTTGCTGGGATCAATGAGCAATATCGACTTGGTGTTACTTGCAATCCGACCGACTCATCTTCAATCGCCTTTGCAATGAGGCACGTGCTGCAAACGCCACGCGAGGAGTACCAAGAGGCATGTCGGAGGTTTCTTAACACCTTTTCACAACCGGAAGACACCTTTCGCAAACTCTACTCAGCACTCGAGGAAGTGATTCATGAGAAGACAGGCCGCCAATGGAATAGCGAGACGCAAGTCAGCGAACCGATACGCGATCTGGACAAGCGTGCCGAACCATTACCAGACGGCATTCTTTGAAGCGCTGCGGACTGCCGGGGCTGACCTCCAGGTTCGCTACTATCAGGCGGTCCGTCCGGCGCGATTGGCAATGGGCTGGAACAGTTTTTCCAATCTGCCCGACGGAGAGCAGTACCTCAGCAAGAATACTCGGCCAACGGATACTATGCCCGACTGGCAGGAGCGAATTCACATCCTCCCAGGTACTACATCGGCGGGCGCGATTCGTGACGTGTTGCGAGCCTGCTGTAGGAAGAGAGTTCCTTGGGTGCATTGGAGCGAGCCGAGTCATGCGGGTTGGCGATGGGCTGTAGGATATCCGGCTAAATGGCGCTACGCGCGAATGGTCAACCACTACGCGCTCGGGGCGTTTGGAATCGGCGAGTGGGCGTTGAGGGACTTCTGCCGATGGGGAGTTCGACGTGAAAAACTTGCACTTCTTCCGTATTCGTCGCAGATGCCGCAAGAAGTTTCAGGAGCAGATCAACCATGCGCCCTCTTTAGGCAAGATCGATTTGGCATAGTCTACGCAGGTGGACTCTGCCACCGCAAAGGCATCGATGTTCTCCTGAAAGCTTTCGCTTCTGCCACACGAAGCTACTCCAAAAGCGTTCTCATGCTAGTCGGAAACGACCAATCATATGGCGCCTATCGAGCCATGGCCGATACGTTGGGAATCAGCGCTCGCGTCCTCTTCCGTGGCCCAGTACCTCCCCAAGAGCTTGGTGGGATACTGCATTGTGCCGACTTGTTCTGCTTGCCCAGTCGTCACGACGGTTGGGGAGTTGTCCTGAACGAGGCGGCATCCCGTGGGTTGGCCCTCGTGGCAAGTGACCGTTGTGGGGCGGCACATCATCTCATCGTACCTGGGGAGAACGGGGTTCGCGTGCGTGCGGGGGATGTCCGTTCTCTTGCCAATGCTCTCCAAACGTACGTTCAGAATCCCATTCTCGCACACATTCATGGCGAGCGATCGCACGATATCTTTCGCTCGTATACACCTGTCGCCAATGTTCGCCGTTTTCTCAGCGCGATCGAAACGTGGCAAGGTATGCAATTCAACTCGCGCGCGGCGTAGCCGCTCCGTGTCGATCACAGTTGGAAAAGCGATGCCCCTGACATCATAATGGCAAAACCGCCGACAGGCCGGCTGCTACGCATCGGTTTCGCGTCAGAGCCAACGCTTTCGCTGGCGCTGGCTGCTCAATGGAGGGGGCCGCCCCGCTGGGTTCAACCAAGCTGAACCGGAAACGGGACACGATATTATCGGGAATGCTCGAAACCAGCGAGGAGACTAACAATGAACCGGAAAAGCTCATTATGAGAAACACTGAACAGGTGATACCGATGTGCCTGAGCGCGACGCGACAATCACGTAATGTCGTCCGTGCCTGCTCAGGGAGTTGCGCCGAAGCAATGTTGGCGATCGTGGCGGATTCGGATACGCTCGACTCGGCGGCGGTTCAGGGCACGTGGCGCCGCTTCCTCACGCATAGCGGCGGCCCCGCTTGGTCGCGGGCATGGGCGATTGTGGCGCTGGGGTGTTGGCTCGATGCCCGGCGGCGCGTCGCCGCTTGCCGCGCGGAGGCAGCCGCGGACTTCTCCAAGGAGCGCCGCCGATGACGATCCGCGTCGAGCATGTTGTGCCTTACATCGGCGACGACGCCTCCGGGCCGGCTTGGTCGGTGCCCGCCTTGTGTTCCGCGCTGGCCGCAGGGGGTGCGGGCATTTGCCTGCACGTACTCGAACCGCTACCTCCTCGGAGCTTCGATTTCGAGACGCGCGCGTATTGCTGGCGATCCTTTCCACGGCGCAATCTGGGCGTCTCCCCGGCGATGAAGCGCGGACTGCGGCGGGCTGCCCTCGCGGCCGATGTGCTGCACAACCATAGCCTGTGGATGATGCCCAACATCTATCCGGGGCTGGCGGCGCGCGGCACGCGCTGCAAGCTAGTGGTTTCTCCGCGAGGCACGTTGTCGGACTGGGCCTGGTCGCGTAGCCGTTGGAGGAAACGGATTGTCTGGGCGCTGGGGCAGGGAAGGGTACTGCAAAGGGCGGATTGCCTCGTGGCCACTGCCGAGTCGGAATATCGCGACATCCGCGCCCGCGGACTGCGAGCCCCGGTGGCCGTCATCCCCAATGGCATCGCGCTACCCCCTTTTCCACTGAATCGAAAAGCCGGCGCCGCTCGCCGCCGCCTGCTGTTTCTGGCGAGACTCCATCCGGTGAAGGGCGTCGACTTGCTGCTCCGCGCCTGGGTCGCCTTGCAGTCGCAGTTCCCCGACTGGGAATTGCAGATCGCCGGGCCGCTCGACGGGGACTATCCGCGAAGTATGCAAGCGCTCGCGGCATCGTTGGGGGCGCAGCGGCTGGCATTCGCGGGGGAGCTGCGCGGGCGGGCCAAGGCCGATGCCTACCTCAGTGCGGATTTGTTCGTGTTACCGACCCATAGCGAGAACTTCGGCATGGCCGTGGCGGAGGCGCTGGCTCACGGTGTGCCGGCGGTCGTGACGAACGGAGCACCGTGGGAAGGCCTGGAGACGGAGCGGTGCGGCTGGTGGGTCGAGCGCGGCGAGACCTCGTTGACCGGCTGCCTCCGCGAGGCGATGACGCGCAGCTCCGCCGATTTGGAGACGATGGGCCGCCGCGGCCGGGAATGGATGCTCCGCGACTTCTCCTGGGCCGAAGTCGCGCGCAAGACATTGGCTACTTACGCTTGGCTGCTGGGCGGCGGCTCGCCGCCGGATTGGGTGAGAGTGGAGTAAACTTGGTTTTCCATATACGAGCAAGGACATTCAATGGTTGGGCTGCTGCGAAGAGCGGTCGAGCGGTTAATGCGGGGACGCGTCGTGAAAAGGTCACTCCCTTCCGCCTTCCGCCGCGTGCAAATTTATATCTCGCCGGACTCGCAACTCAAGTACTTAAAACCCGGACGGACCGCTTTTGACGCGAAACTATTGGGCGTCGCCAAGGACTATTTGCGCGAGTCGCAAAACGTCTGGGACATCGGGGCAAATGTGGGCGTCTTTACGTTTGCGGCGGCCAGCTTGATCGGCGGAGGGAAGGTATTGGCAGTTGAAGCCGATATTTGGCTGGCGCAGCTGCTCAACCGGTCCAACGCATTGAACAACGGGGGTGGGTTCGACATTCGGGTTATACCGGCCGCGATTTCTGATCGGGTGGGTGTGGCCGCGTTTCGGATCGCCGCCCGCGGCCGAGCGAGCAACGCCCTTTCCGTCGTGGTGGGCGGCAGCATGATGGGAGGCGTGCGGGAAATGCAGTTCGTGCCGACGCTGACTTTGGATTTGTTGCTACGCGAGACGTTTCGACCCGACTTCGTGAAAATCGACGTGGAGGGCGCAGAAAAAATGGTGCTCGACGGCGCGGCGACGTTGCTCCGCGAAGCCCGGCCGTCTTTTTACATCGAGGTTAACTCTGCCAACACGGACGCAGTGACCGAGATGTTCAGGTCGCACCACTACCGAATGATCGATGGTGGCTCGCGCGAGCCGATCGAGCGATGCACGTTCAATACATTGGCGTTTCCATTATGAGCACTGGCCGACACATGAAACAAGAGGCTACTTACAGTCAGAATCCGGTCGCGCCTCTCCGAACCGCCGTGCCCGTGACCGTCATTCTTCTGACCCTCAATGAGGCCCATCATCTGCCCGACGCGCTTCGGAACGTGGCGGGTTGGGCGGAAGAAGTATTCATCGTCGATAGCCTCAGCACGGATCGGACGGTCGACATTGCATTGGAGCACGGGGCGAGGATCGTCCAACGGCCGTTCACCAATTTTGGCGATCAATGGAACTTCGCGCTCGAAAAGCTGCCCGTCACGACGCCATGGACGATGAAACTCGATCCCGACGAGCGGCTATCGAGCCAACTCAAGGAGAGTATTGCCGAGGGTGTGATGGGGAGCGAAGCCTGCGATGGCTACGAGATGATGCGCCGGCTCTGGTTCATGGGCAGGCCGCTTCATGTCGTGCAGCCGGTGTTGCGGCTGTGGAAGACAGGCAAATGCCGCTTCTCGGATGTGCTCGTCAATGAACATCCGTTGATCGACGGGAATGTGGGGCAACTGAAAGGACTGATGGAACATCACGATAGCCGCGACTTGCATCACTGGTGGGAGAAGCAGAACCGATACACGACGATGGAGGCAGTCATGCGAGTCCGGGGCGATGCGCTGGCGGCTGAGCCACGATTGTTCGGCTCGCCGCTGGAGCGCCGCATGTGGCTGAAGAAGGCATTCTTTCGCGTTCCTTTCCGCTACCAACTTTACTGGCTGCAATTGGTATTGCTGCGGGGCGTCTGGAGGGCCGGAAGTGGCGGGATGGCCTGGGCGCACTTGCGGACCGAGGTTTTGAGGATGCGCGAGCTGAAAGCCAAGGAAATCCGAATGCGCGGCACGGTTCCCATTATCCCGTGTGCTCCCGCTGGAGATTACGATCCGCGGGTGCTGGCCTCGGAACTCCAGCGACGGGTGTTTCCGCGAGATGTTCCGGTTGCGTAATGTGCGAAACAGAAGCTTTGTTTCGTAACTCTGGCCGGGCGTCTCGGGCCCGCTTGAGCCGTGGTGGGAAACGGAATCCGTTGTCCTGACGCCCTAACTCACGTTTCAGAATTCCACTCGACAAGATCCAGAGCGAGGGGCTGATGCCGACGTTCGAGCCGGTCTTCAAAAAGCTCGACGAGTCGCTGCCGCTGGGCTACTCGAATGTCGGCGAGGTGATCGAAGTTGGCCGCGGGACGCGGAGCATGGCGGTGGGCGACCGCGTGGTGTCCAACAGCCCGCACGCCGATCCGGGCAGCTTGCCTATTCTGGGCGGGCGCTGTTAGAATGAGGGGCACACCGCAATGGGAGCCGCCGATATGCCCGAGGTCTTTCGCGCTGAGGGTTACGTCGTTTTCTTCTACGCCAATGAAGGCCAAGAGCCGATACACGTTCACGTGCGCAAGGCGGGCGGCTTCGCGAAGTTTTGGATCGACCCGATAACCCTGGATTACTCGGAAGGAATGAGGATCCGCGAACTCGCCAGGGCGGAAGAACTTATCACTGAGCGCGTCGACCTGATCCGGAGGAAATGGCATGAAGTACACGGTTCTTGAACTTCAAACACGTGCGCAGGCCGCCTTTGCGGAGGGGGATTTTGTTTGTGTCCGCCTGGAAGACGGCCGGGAAATTCGTTTCCCGATATCGGCGAATCGGCGGCTTCGCGAGGCGACCGACGCGCAGAGGGGCAATATCGAAATCATCTGCAACGGCACCGGCCTGCACTGGCCGGACCTCGACGAGGATCTCTCGATTCTGGGGATTCTCGAAGGGCGACTCGGGCCCGCTTGAGTCGTGGTGGGAAGGGGGTCTAATTCGCGGCGTTTCTAGCCGTCAATCGGCGCTTCCACCGACACGAGGTCGGTGGCGGCGGTCAGGAATCCATGAATTGCGAAAGCTGATTCAGGAGGCGAACCCCTGGCAACCGCTCGCCTTGCCCAGGCCACCCAATGTCATTAGAATGAAATATCGGGGGATTGAGTCGGCATATTGGAGAAGCTCCATGAAGATCGCCACGGTGACCACAGATCCAAAAGGTCAGACCGTCCATCTGCCGGTCGAGATTCGGCTGGAGAGCGGCGAGGTCTTTGTCACGCAGGTCGGGCAGTCTGTTGTCTTGGTGCCCAAGGAGACGAACCCGTGGCAACCGCTGCTGGATAGTCTCAACCAGTTCTCGGCAGACTACATGGAAGACCGCGCCCAGCCGGGACCACAGAGACGTGACACTCCTTTCGAGTGAAGTTTCTTCTGGACACGGACATCTGCATCTTCGTCATCAAGCGTAAGCCGCCGTCGGCTGGACCGCTTCAGGCAATATTCGCAGGGCGATTTGGCTATTTCGTCGGTTACGGTGGCTGGCAGTGACATTGATTACCGGCAACACGTCGGAATTCTCACGCGTGCCGGGGCTTGTGATCGAGAACTGGCGAACGACGTAGAGGGCGCCCTATGCGACAAATCCTCCAACATCTGAGAACCGGCCACATGGAGCTGGCCGAGTTGCCGTGTCCTGCCGTCGGCCGCGGGTCGCTGCTCGTCAAGACGTCGCGCTCGCTGATCTCGGCCGGCACGGAGCGGATGCTGGTCGAGTTCAGTAAAGGGAATCTGCTGCAAAAGGCCGCCACTCGGGCTTGTCCCGGTGGAAGCCACGATTAATGGCTAGTGCAAGAGCTTCGCGATATCCTTCTCATTCTTTCTCGCCGCCCCCGCCGCGATGCGGCGGGGGCGGCGAGAAAGAATGAGAAGGGGGCTAATTCGCGGCGTTTCTAGCCGTCAATCGGCGCTTCCACCGACACGAGGTCGGCGGCGGCGGTCAGAATTCCTGGAAGTCGCTCGGCAGACTACCGGGAAGACCTCGCTCAGACGCGGCTTGTGATGGAAAACTGGCGAACGACCTGAGGGCGCCCCTATGCGACAAATCCTTCAACATCTGCGAACCGGCCGCATGGAGTTGGCCGAGCTGCCCTGTCCCGCTGTCGGCCGCGGGTCGCTGCTCATCCAGACGTCGCGCTCGCTGATCTCGGCCGGCACGGAGCGGATGCTGGTCGAGTTCAGCAAAGGGAATCTGCTGCAGAAGGCCCGGGCGCAGCCGGATAAGGTCAAGCAGGTGCTGGAGAAGATCCAGAGCGAGGGGCTGGCGCCGACGCTCGAGGCAGTCTTCAAAAAGCTCGACGAGCCGCTGCCGCTGGGCTACTCGAATGTCGGCGAGGTGATCGAGGTTGGCCCCGGCACACGGAGCGTGGCGGTGGGCGACCGCGTGGTGTCCAACGGCCCGCACGCCGAGTTCGTCTGCGTGCCGGAGAATCTCTCGGCGAAAATCCCCGCCGAGGTGAGCGACGAGGCGGCCGCCTTTACTGTGCTGGGCGCGATCGCGCTGCAGGGAATTCGCCTCGTGCAGCCGACTCTGGGCGAGCGAGTGGCGGTGTTCGGCGCGGGACTGATCGGGCTGCTGACCGTCCAACTCCTGCGGGCCAGCGGCTGTGACGTGCTGGCGGTCGACGTCAACCCGTCGCGGCTGGGCCTGGCCGAGGCGTTCGGCGCGCGCGTCTGTGATGCGACCGCGGGCGATCCGATTGTGGCGGCCGGCGCTTGGACCGGGGGCGCAGGCATCGATGCGGCGATCATCACGGCCAGCGCGAAGACCGACGAGATCGTCCACCAGGCCGCCGAAATGTGCCGCAAGCGGGGCCGGATCGTGCTGGTGGGCGTCGTGGGGTTGAACCTCCGCCGCGCCGATTTCTACGAGAAGGAACTCACGTTCCAAGTCTCGTGCAGCTATGGGCCGGGGCGCTATGACGAGGAGTACGAGCAAAAGGGGCACGACTACCCGATCGGCTTCGTCCGCTGGACCGAACGGCGGAACTTCGAGGCCGTGCTGGCGGCAATGGCCGCCGGCCGGCTCGACGTCGCGCCGCTGATCACCGACCGCATCCCTCTGGCCGATGCGACGGAAGCCTACCAAAAGATCCTCAACGACCCCGCGGCCCTGGGCGTGTTGCTCGAATACCCGCCCACCGCCGACCGCGCGCGGACGGTAGCCACCGGCCGGGGCGGAGGAAACGGCAAGGCGGCGGCCTCGCGCGGCGCGGGGCGGGCAGTCGTCGCAATGATCGGGGCCGGCAATTTCGCCAAGATGACGATGGGCCCGGCCCTGGCGAAGACCGCCGCGCGGCGGAAATATGTCGTGGAACTGGGCCAGGCCGCTGCCGCCCGGCATGTGGCGCAAAAATACGGCTTCGAGAGCGCCACGACCGATGCCGACGCCATGTGGAGCGACCCGGAACTCGATGCCGTGTTCATCGCCACGGGGCACGCCAGCCATGCCGCGTTGGTCTGCCGGGGCCTCGAGGCAGGCAAACATGTCTTCGTGGAAAAACCGCTGGCGATGAACGTCGAGGAAGTCGGGAGGGTTATCGAGGCCGCCCGCGCCCATCCCGGCCTGCAAGTGATGGTGGGCTTCAACCGCCGCTTTAGCCCGCACGTCAAGAAGGCCAAGGAACTGCTGGCCGGTCGGAGCGAACCGCTGGCGATGCAGTTTACCTGCAACGCCGGGATCGTGCCGCCGGAAGTTTGGGTCCACGATCCGGAAGCCGGCGGCGGCCGGATCGTCGGCGAGGCTTGCCATTTTTTGGATCTGCTGTCTTTCCTGGCCGGCAGCCCGATCGTCTCGGTGGCCGCCGCGCAAATGGGCGAGGGAGTCGCGGTGCGGGACGATAAGATGAGCATCGCCCTCTCGTTCGCCGACGGCTCGGTGGGCACGGTCAACTATTTTGGCAACGGGCACAAGGCTTACCCGAAGGAGAGCCTGGAAATCTACTCAGAGGGCCGCGTGTTGCGGCTCGATAATTTCCGCCGCCTGGAGGGCTGGGGCTTTCGCGGTTTTCGCCGTATGAAGACGCGGCTCGACAAGGGGCACCAGGCCCAGTTCGCGGCGTTCGTGGAGCGGGTCGCCGCGGGCGGGCCGCCGCTGATTCCCCTCGAGCAACTCGTTGGCGCGACGCTGGCCAGTTTCGCCGCGGTGGCCTCGGCCGCCGAGGGACGAACCATCAGGCTGGACGAGGAATATGGAGACGTTTGCCGATGAACGGCGCGACGGATGCGGCGGAGGAGGAAGTGGCTAAGAGCCTATCCCAAAACCGCGTCGGAAGAGGGGGACAGGCACATTTTGCTCCGAAGACTCCGCAAAATGGCTCTTCCGCAGAATTCGTGGGCAGAATGAGTTTTGTCGGAAGCTCCAACATGCGTTTTTTTAGGAATAGCAGGGCAAATGAATGGATTAGGCTCCTCAATCACATCTGGAAAGGAATAAGCGGAGTCGGCGTAGACGTTGCACCGCGGCCGAGAGGGACTACGGTGGTCGCCGCGAGAAACTCGCCAAAGATTAAGCCCTTTCGCGGAGCGAAAGGCGACAAAACCGCGGAGTTGTTCCCGGATGGATCCTAAGGCTGCCCCCCGCGCAGCGCGACGGTGGCCTCGGCAGTCTTTGCGATGGGGGCTGCGGGCAGTGTCGGCCGCTTCGATCGCGTTGCTTTTCGTGATTTTTCTCTTGGCCTTCACGCCGGTGGGATTGGCCGTTGGCGACTACCTGATGGCGTCCACGCCGCTGGCCGACCTGCCGCGAGCGGACGCGATTGTCGTTCTCGGCGGCGATCCGTTGCGGACGGCCGACGCGGTTCGCCTTTACAGGGGAGGCAAGGCCCCGATGATCATCCTTTCCGGCGAGGCCGACGAGGCGCTGGTTCTGCTCGACGCCGCGCAGGTGCCCCGCCGCGACGTGCGGATCGATGCGGCCCCGCGAAGGACGATGGACCACCCGCGGACGATCCTTGCGGTTCCGGGGGTGACTCGGTCGAGCCGTTTGATCGTCGTGTCGAGCAAGCTCCAGCAGCGCCGCGCGCTGGCGGCGTTTCACGGGGCCGGCTACCGAGAGGTGTGGGTCTGCTCGCTGGAGTGGGAATTACGGCAGACCCACTCGCCCGAGCGGTTGGGCCATGAACAGGTTGCCTGTGCGCTTTATGAGTTCGGTGCGCGGGTGAAGAGTTGGCTGGTCGATTGACTTTAGCTGTCAATCGGCGTTTCCACCGACGCGACATCGGCAGCGGCGATGCGAGGAGATGCGGGAGTGATCACGAATTGGACGCGGAAAGCGGCGCGAGGTTGGTATCTCGTGCGGTATCATCGCGCATCGCAGTTGATGCGGCGGGTTGTCAGCATCGCACGGCGGCGTTACGAAGCGAAGCGCGGCGGCGGATTCTATGCCTCGGGGCCCGTGGGTAAGACGAGAGCGCGAGCCTGTGCTGGATTTGAGCGGATTGCGCGGGCTCGGAAGGAAGAGGCGGGTTATAGATTGAGGGGCATACATGGGAGTGAAGAATGTCGGGGCGGTACACGCGAAGTGTTCGGCGATTCCTTTCCCCCGTTGACGGTTCGATTTCTGAATGTGCGGCATTCGCTTCCGGACCCGATCGATTGGCGGCTGGAATGCTGGCCGGAAGCTTCGCAGTTGTGGCGATTTCATCTGCATTACCACGAGTTCTTGCTGGATGCGGCGGCGGATGGAACCGAGGTTGCTCTCCGAGGCGCCTGGGATGTTGTTGAGCAGTGGATTGAAAACAATCGATTGAGCGATCCGCGAGTGTTGTTTGACGCGTGGCATCCGTACTGCATTTCCCGGCGACTGCCAGTTTGGATTTGCCTGTGGACGACAAGCCCGCCGGATGAGCCGCTTCGGAAACAAGTCCTGGACAGCCTCTGGATGCAGGCCCGCTATCTTGCCGGGCATCTGGAAAGGGATTTAGGTGGAAACCATCTGCTGGAGAATCTTCGGGCGTTGATCCTCGCGGGATGTTTTCTAGACTGTCCGGAAGCAGAAGGCTGGCGACACCTTGCCGGCCGGTTTTTGCGGGACGAACTGGCCGAGCAAATCTTGCCGCACGGTGAGCACTTCGAGCGTTCGCCGATGTACCACGCAGCGATGCTCGATGCGGTGCTCGATATCCGCGACGCCGCCGGGGAACTCATGCTCGAAACGGCGGCACTGGCGGCCGAGAGCGCCGAAAAGATGGGCGGATTTCTGCGGGAGGTGCTGCATCCGGACGGCGGGATTCCTTTGTTGGGAGACTCGTGTTTCGGCGAAACGCCGTCGCCGGCGGGGCTTCTTGGACGGACAGGGGTCGGGAAGGGCGGGCCACGGAGTGTCCGGCCTACAGTGGCAAAGCGTGGCGGGCAATGCTGCGGGAACTATTGGATTTACCGGGATGAGGAGAGCGTCGTGTTGTTGGACGCGGGGCCGGTCGGACCGGATCATTTGCCCGCTCATGCGCATGCCGATCTGTTGACGTTTGAGGCATCGTTTCGCGGATCGCGACTATTCGTCGATAGCGGCGTGGGGAGTTACCTGGACGACGACGATCGGCGGTATTGCCGCTCGACCGCCGCCCACAATGCGCTGGAGATCGACGGCACGGACCAATGCGATATGTGGTCGAAGTTTCGGATGGGCTATCGCGGTTGGCCCTCCGGCTTGACGGTGGGCGAAACCGCCGGGTTCTTCTGGGCCGGAGCGACTCACAATGCCTATCGCCGTCTGGGTGTGCCCAACGTTGGGCGGTGGTTCGCTTGTCGGCCGGGCGGTCCGTGGATCTGCGTCGACTGGGCCGTGGGAAAGGGGTGGCATCGATATACGAATCGCTTGCACCTCTACCCCGAGGTAGTAGCCGAACAGACCGGCGACAGCGAGGTGGCCCTGAAACTTGAGGAGAGAACGCTGAAACTGCGATTCTTCGCGCCGGGCGAAGTGGCGATTGAGCAGGGATGGTACTATCCCAAAATGGGTTACCGCCAATCGGCCGCGGTTGTTTGCTGGAGGGCTTCGACCAGACGACCCGTGGTGTGCGGGTGGGCGCTGACCGGAAACGATGCTGCGGGAAACGCGGACCTCGATGCCCGGGATATTCGGGATCTGCGGATTCGTTGGACGGACCCCGATGGGGCGACGGAACTACGGCTTCCGGGCGCACCATGCACTCTGCGATTTTAGGCAGCATGGGATTGGTAGCAACGGGAGCCGGTGAGACGCTGCGGGCGATTTCGCCAGAAGCGAGCAAGCGTGGGGGTGTCGCTGAGGTGGTCGGCGA
>JAAYEH010000296.1 GCA_012728855.1 Rhodopirellula sp.
GAGCGATTGGACCAAACGCCCGTCGAAGTAGTACTCGATCCGTTGCGGCGTGAACTCGCAGCCCCAGACGTGGAACTCGGCGGCCAAGTCCGGCGTCGTGATCCGCTTGTGCCCGTAGCTGGCGTGCGGGCCGGGTTTCCAGCGATGCAGGTTCACCGAGTAGCACGTCCGATCCACCGAATCCTGCTCGCAGACGTCGATTTCCTGCACCGCCGCTGGTTCGTCCGCCGTCTTTCGCCAGTCGTGCCGCATCATCCAGAACGACGTGTGCCAGCCGGCTCCGGGCGGACAACGGAACCGGGCCTCGTAATAGCCATACTGAAAAGTCTCGCGGCTGATCACGCCGCCCGCAGTGTACTCGAACTCGCCCTGCTTTTCCTTTTTCAGAGCCAGACGCAGGCGACCTTCCGCCACCGAGACGTTTTCGGCACGCTGCACGCTCCAAAAACGGGTGTCGATGCGATACGTCCACTTCCCCGTGTCCAACTGGTCGCCGTCGAATTCATCATGCCACGCCAGCCGGTAGCCAGGACCGATGGGCGATGTTGGCTTTGGCTCATCAGCCGGTGATCCAGCCGGCCACGCAAACAGCAGTCCCAGGACCACCGCCTGGCAGATGGATTGTCTGGTCATGGTTCTTCTCCCCCAAGTCCTTAGCCGCGCCGAACTGACCGTTGGCTGAGCGGCTTGCTTGCCGAAGCGACTCGCCGCGATCCCCGCCCGACCTCCCTTCACGTGCGGACACGCCGCACCTTGCCCCGTAGATCCGTTATACTGAACCCTGATGTCCAAGCGAAGTATGTTCCCCATTGCCGTGCTCGTGATCCTGATCGGCTTCCTGGCTCGATCATGGCTGCTGAGCTTCGTTCCCACGGTAAACGCCATGGAGCGATTCACTCCACCCGACGAAAAGCAACGCCGCGGCGCCATCGGCCCGACGACGGGACTGCCGAAGACGCTGCAGCGGGCGTTTGATCCGGCCGATCATTT
The DNA here is from genome assembly GCA_012728855.1 of Rhodopirellula sp. Lineage (GTDB taxonomy): Bacteria > Planctomycetota > Planctomycetia > Pirellulales > Thermoguttaceae > JABWBD01. The sequence continues at coordinate 991 of JAAYEH010000296.1, forward strand.
CGAGCCGATCCCGGCGCCGGGGCCATCCGACTGGCTGGCGAACCATCCGGAACCGGGGCAGACGTTCGAGCAGTACCGCCGCGAGCGGGTGAATCGGCCCGACAAGATACGCCGTAAGCTTTATTTGCAGCCGTTGGGCGAGTTCCCCGGTGACACGAGCCCAAACCTGGATCAGCTAGAGCAGTTCGCCGAAGCGTTCTTCACTCTGCCGGTGGAACTGCGGCCTGCTGTGGATCTTGCGGGCCTGCCGATCACCAGCCGCACGCATCCCAGTACACGAGAGCGACAGCTGTTGACCTCGGATATCCTGGCTTGGCTGCAGACGCGTCTGCCAAAAGACGCCTACTGCATCTTGGCGGTCACGATGGCGGACTTGTATCCGGCCGACGACTGGAACTTCGTGTTCGGGCAAGCCTCGCTGCGGGAACGCGTCGGGGTGTACAGCTTCGCGCGTTACGATCCGGGCTTCTACGGGGACGCGCGGGGCGACGATGCTGGCAGGCTGATCTTGCTGCGAAGCTGCAAAGTGCTGGCTCACGAGACAGGCCACATGTTTGGCCTGCAGCATTGCGTCTACTTCCGTTGCCTGATGAATGGCTCGAATCACCTGGGCGAGAGCGATGATCGACCGCCACATCTGTGCCCCGTATGTCTTCGCAAGCTGCACCACGCCGTGGGTTTCGACATTTCAGCCCGGTACGAGCGATTGCTGGCGTTCAGCCAGCAGGCCGGGTTCGACGACGAGGCCGCTTGGCTTACTCGGCGTCTGGCGTACCTGAAATCCGGGCAGTAAAGAAGCGGTTCTTGGGGAGAGCGGTGACGCGGCGATTTTTATGGAAAGGATACTGCCGTGAAATTATGTTCGATGCTGGTCGACTGCCGGCCCCTGCTGCTGCCGGTCGTCCTGGTCGCCATGCTTCTTAACGCACCGATTTGGATGACCGCATCGGCCGCAGCCGGTGACGACGGCGACGGGCGCTGGCAGGCCGGCAATACCATCGAGATGCCAGGGTTGAAGGTGACGCTCTCGAAACCGGTCCTTGTTGCACGAAGCAAGGGTTATCTCTGGTTTCCGACTGTCGTGCGGCTCAGCAACGGCGAACTGGCGGCGATGATGTCCGACTACGCCGACGAGCACGTGGCGCAAGGAACCAGCCGGATTACTTGGTCGGCCGATGGTGGTTTGACGTGGACCCCGCCGTCCCAGGCACTCGGCGGCGATGGCACGCTGATCTTGCCCAACGGAGATCTGCTGTGGATGCCCTACTATCTCCGTCCGTTGGAAAAGGGCGGGATGGGCTCACCTTATCAGCTTTGCTCGCGCGGCCAGCGGACGCTCCGAGCCGTGCAGCCGGGCGTGACCATCGAGGGCTGGCCCCGGCCCGACAAGTCCTTGGCGCCGCAACTGGGCATTTCCGGTTTTGTCTGCAACGGGCAAACCGTGCCGTTGAAAGCGGGCGGGTATCTGGCGACGCTTTACGGCTACTTCCGTGACACCAACCGTTACAGCTTGGTGGCTTCCGAGTCGCCGGACGGCTTCCGCTGGAAGATCCGTGCGGTAATCGCCGACGAGCGTTGCGAACTGCCCGGCAGGGAAGGCCCTTGCGAATCAGCCGTGTGCCGGTTGAAGGACGGTCGTCTATTGTGCGTGTTTCGGCTTGATTCCGGCGTGCCGTATGGCCACTGTTTCAGCAGCGATGACGGCCGGACCTGGACGAAGCCGCTGCAGTTGAAAGATGCGTTCTCGGTGCAGCCC
>JAAYEH010000297.1 GCA_012728855.1 Rhodopirellula sp.
GCCGAGAAGCGTGTATGACAGCCACGTCCAGGTTTCCTGTTCGTCTCTGTCCGAGCCCAGCATGTACGGGCGGCATGTCAAACTGGGCTGGTCGGGTATTTTATAATTCCTATCCCGTATTTCCTTCAGTGACTCTCCGGGACGGCAGGTGCCGATGTGCCAGTCAAGGGCGCAGCCTTCGTTGTTCTTTTCCCTCATCCGCTGTTTGGCCGAAGCACACAACTCTTCCGCCAGCTGATACGCCCGCGCAAACGGCGTATGGACCGCGACGATGGCAACGCCGGCGCAGGCCGAGATGTCTCCCAAATGGGGGATAGATCCGTTAAAAGTGCGAAGAGCGGTCACGGCCAGGTCCAGAGCAACACGGCCGTCGCAGACAAACGTCAAATCGTCGCCGCCTAGCAGAATCGGTCGCAGGGGAAGGAACCAGTTCCTTTTCAATTCAAAGCCCAGCTGCGGCGGCTTGCCTGCAACCTTCCTAACTTCGTCGCCGTTCTTATTGGTGCTTTCAATACGCAGGCAAAGACGGTCGACTGCGGCCTGCAGTGCCTGTTTCCCCAATTCGTCGATTCTGCTGGACCATTCGAGGTAATGCTGACGAACCGTGTCGTCAGGAGCGGCTGCTTGTTTGTTGAGCCAGTTCTTGATCTTCTCGCCGACGCCGTTTCCGTCAATATGCACCACCCCGATAAGGCTGGTTTCGCCGACGGTCCGACCGAGATCGTCAAACTCCAGCGGAAACTCGAACGGTTCCCACTTATCCAGGTAAGCCTGCCAATGGGTTCTCGCTTCGTTTTCACGTTGCCGGCGTTTCAGTACCAGCTTTGAGAGCGGCGTCGCCGGCTCGTTCCGGTCGAATCCCGTTGCAGGCAGGCCGGTTTCACGACAGGGAGCGGTGACGGACAACCCAAGCAGGGGAACTGAAGGCGTCCGCTCTGTCTTGGCGCGGGCAAGTTCGATCTGGATTTCGTTGAGTGCGCGGGCGAGATTACCGCTGGTGTACTCTTTGTGGACTACTGCCACTTCCAGCCCCGGCACTTCATCATGCAGTGCACGGCTGTATTTGGCTGCAAACGATTTTGCATCGTCTTCGGAACCGGTGGTCTCTACTATGGCGTTTCCCCCGCCTGCCATCAGGATTCTTCGGGTTGGCACGCTGATTAATCCCTTCAGGGCACCCTCTTTCGAGGTGCTCCAGTCGACCAGGTACGATCCGGCCACCACGTCCCGAAGCCGGTTAGAGAGAAAGACGAACCTTTGTACCCCTAGAACATCGATTGCTGTCAAATGAGGCATGATTGCTCCCTATGAATCGAGCCAGTTCCTGAGTAAGTTCAGATTAGGCGGACTGTTGACGCCCAGCCATTCCAGTAAGTGATCGCGACCGAAGACCCGCGGCGTGTTTGGCGCTTTCCAGACATCGGCAACGTCATTGCGTAATTGATCCACGTAAGCATCGTTGGAATCGCTTCCGTGGAGAAGGCACACCAGGGCAGAGCGGGCCAGGTCCCCGCCCAACTGGCGCGCCCGCATGGCTACTTCAAAAAGCTTGGACTTGCAGAGGCCGAGACTGGTGTCTGTGGTGCAAGAGACCACATAGAGGCGATGGCTTCGAACAAGCGCCACGTCGATTTGACACTTCCTTCCGTTGGCCAACGTACAGTTGAGATCTACGATGATCTCGCTTCCATCGACAATCTGTCGCAGCAGGGCGCCGCACCAGACGTCCATCCACTCGCCGCAAAGAAACCGCAACC
>JAAYEH010000298.1 GCA_012728855.1 Rhodopirellula sp.
CGCGGCAATATGCCGGATCGCGCCGGGCTTGGCGTTGACAAACTCCGGGATGTTGGCCGCGCGGTCGGATGCGGCGAAACGAGAGAGCACCACCGGGATGCTGCTCTCGCCTCGGTCGTCGATGTGCGTGAGAAAAAGCTGCGTGTAGGGCGAGAATGCCTTTGAAGAAAACACCAGCCATTTGCCATTGGGCGACCAACTGTGCCACGAGTTCATGCGTGATGTGTTGCATCGCAGGCGGCGCGCTTCGCCGCCCTCCGCCGGAATCAGGTGCAGTTCGCTGTCCGCCTGCAGCAGCATGAAGCTCTTCGCCTTGCAGAAGACGATCCATTTGCCGTCCGGAGAGAACTTCGGGAAGTAGTTGCTGGCGCCGTTCGACGACGCCCCTTCCAGCGGTTCCGCCGTGCCACCTTTGCCCCCGTTGAACGGAATCCGGTAGAGATCGAAGCGAAAGGTCTTCCCGTCTTCAAGGAACTCACGGCATTCCGCCTGGGTCAGCAGAGCGTTCGCGTTGTTACGGAGAATCTTCAGACGGTACGCCTCGCTCCTGGCGAAGATCAGATACTGTCCGTCCGGGCTCCAGACCGGATTGCTCTGAACCAGCCGCGGGTCGTCGGCCCCGGGCAGAGCGTGAAACTCCTCGGCTTGACGATCGTAGATGGCCAGGATTCCTTGGATCGGAAAGAAAAGCTGGCTGAAAGCCAAATCGTCTGTGGCCACAAAAACCGAACGGTCCTTCACCGTGCTCGCCACGTAGCGGCCATCCGGCGAAACCTGGGACAGCAGGCCGAAAGTCGGCTTGTTGTCTTCCCTCCTGTAATCGCTCCAGGTGATCACGTCATCTCTGTCGAGGGTCATCTCGGCCGCCAGGTCGGCAATGGCGTACGACCCCTTGTCGTTTGCATAGTCGACGTCCATTCCCAGAACCTTCCCGTCCGTGGAGAACGAATGGCAGTTTCCGCAGACCGGCAGCTTTTCCAGGACGACCGGCGGTTGCTCGCGGGAGGAGATCTCGCCGAACCGCCAGCGGATGCGGGACGGATCCTTGACGGCGTCGCGGAAAGGCAGGTTCACTTCGCGGTAGAAGATCGGCGCGCCGACTTCGTCGCTCGATGTCCGAATCGACACGCTCCCGCGCGAGAGGATCTGATTGTCAGCGGCCCGGCTCAGTCCCACGATGGTAACCATCGCGTCCTTGTCGCGCGTGCGGCTCTTGATGGTTTCCCAAGCTTCATCCGCCGGCGTCCACTGACGCGAATCGCTGGGAAATTCCAACGGTGGGCCGTCCTGAAAGCGGAATGAAACGCGCCAGGCGTTGCAGGAGGGAGTATCATCTTCCCAGCGAAACGTCGGCGCGGCGATCTCGGGTGGAAACAGGGCGCCGTCCAGCGGAACAACGATGTTGATCGGCGCCGGCTCGGTTCGCGCGCGGGCGTCTGCGCGACCGGCAGGATCGGTCCCGTCCGTCTCCGCTTGCGAACACCCGATTGTCTGGACGCAAAGAATCCCGAGGAGAACCGCGGAACAAGAATTCGTGAAAGCCCTGTACGTCAACACATCCTCCTGTATTCGGACCGCACCGGCCACACATTCGATCCAGACAAACACGTTCGTATCCACGACAAGTCCCACGAGCCGGCATCGATGCACGACGAGATGGGGAGGCTTTTCTGCGAGAAATCGACCAGGCAACTCTCAGGAGAAATCCAGAGGCGGAAAGGCAGTTCCTCTTCCAGCCGCCGCCGCTCAGGCGCGCCCGCGTCAGGAGACGTGCTCCGAGCCCTTGGGGTTAATCTCAAACTCGAGCTTCGAGCGGTAGAAACTGATGTCGAACTCCATGAAGAAGTTCGTCTGCCCAAGAATCAGCGGTATCCGGCTCATAGTGGTCCAAGCAAACGCCAGCGTGACGGCTGGCAGATCGCCGATTTCGGCCACGGCAAACACCGGTATGCCGAGCCGATTCCCAAGGCTCCCGGACAGTCGAAGGCTGGCTTTGCGGTCGTCCCATACCTCGCCCAGTTGCAGCCCCAGGTCATAGGGAAGCACATTGACCGTCGCGCCGCTATCGACCAATCCTACCGCTTCCGCTGTCCGACCTTCGCGGCGAAGGATAAGAGCAACGCGCGGCAGGCTGTCGAACTCGTCCTGCGACGGATCAATCGTGGTGTATTTGAACCGCATCGAAACTACTCTCGCTCGATTTCCGCACGTTCCATCGCAGCGACCAAGACCTTTCCCGCCCCAAAAGTGTCGTACGGCGTGGCCAACTCGTACTTCTTGTGGGGCGTCAATGGAGAAATATCCTCGCCACAGTCCAGTTCTTCAGCCAGGATCCGAATGAGCCTTAGCTTTTCCACCGCGGGCAGTTGTTCGACTGCGGGAAGCAGCTCCTCCAGTGTCATGTTCGTTCCTCCCAGAATGCCGAGTCTCAACTTTTCTGCTCAACCTATCTTATCCAATGGAGATGGAGGTGTCCACTTCGCCCGAAGACTCGTCTGCGCCCAGCGACCCGCTCGTTCAACAATAAGTCAACCACCCGCCATAATGGCAGAAACTTCAGCGTTCCGGCTGCTAGGTGTGTGTCTGCGAATTATCTCTTTGTCATCAATTCTTCTGTCACAGTTCCTTCTTTCTTCTCACCCGCCCGCCCCCCATCACGAAAGAACTGCCAATCTTGGCCCAATAATTTCCCTAGGTGCCTGTCCCCGTTTTTGAACTAGGCCAATTGATAAGAGATGTGGAGTGCCAGTCCCCGTTTCCGGATAGCCATTCAACCGTAGCGGCCGGTGACGTAGGTTTCCGTCGGTTTCTCTTTCGGTTTGTGGAACAGGTCCAGAGTGGGGGCGTGCTCGATGATTTCGCCCAGGAGCATGAAGATGCACTCGTGGCTGGCCCGCCGCGCCTGGCCCATATTGTGTGTCACGATGAGGATGGTGAACTGATCGCTCAATCGGGCAATCAATTCCTCGATTCTCTCGATCCCTTCCGCGTCGAGCGCCGAACAGGGTTCATCCATGAGGATCACCCGCGGCTTCAGCGGCAGCAGCCGGGCGATGCACAACTTCTGCTGCTGCTCGAGCGTCAACCCGGTGGCCTTCTTGTTGAGCGAGTCCTTCACGTCGTCCCACAGTTGCA
>JAAYEH010000029.1 GCA_012728855.1 Rhodopirellula sp.
AGTGTCAACGGCTTGAACTCACCCACAGATTCTGCGGAAGGATCTTTTCAATCAATTGGGTTGCGGCCGAGCGAAGCGAGGCCGCGCTGGGGTACTTCTCTCTATTCCGATCAAGACCTCAAAACGCCGTTCCCGCGCCGACCGAGCCGCCCATCCCGCCCATCCCGCGGTTGTACATATCCTGAAGTTGTTCCACCTGACCGCTCTGCAGGCCCTGGTTGGTCTCCTGCAGCCCTCGGAGCAAGTCGTTGCCGGGAGCCGGGGCCGGCTGTGCCGCCGCCGGCGCCGCCATGCCGCCCATCCCCATTCCCGGCCCACCAAAGAATCCCCCCATGCCTCCGCCTCCCATTCCCATCTGGCCGCCCTCCATCCTTGCCGGGCGATCCTTCAGCGGTAGTGCTCCTTCGCCGGATTTGGCGCCCGCCGCCGAACGCAACTTCTGCAGGAACGTGGCGATTTGGCGATGCACATCCTGAGTCTGGGAGAGCACGATGACGTCGGCGTTGGGATACTCCATCGGCGCAATCGATCCGGGGCCCCCGACCTCATCCCACGTCGTCGGCGAAATCGTCGTGGAGATCGTCTCGATGAGCGACTCGAAATCGGCCCACGGCTTCCCTTCGGCATCGCGGAAACGCACCAGGTCGCCCACCGGATAGACCACTGTCGTCAACTCCGTCTCCGCTCGCTCGGGAGTCGTGATCAGCAATATCTCGTCCTGCACCTGGTAAACGAGGTCAATGTTCTTGAGCAACAGATTCAGGGCCGAGCGGAGCGATATCCCATCGCCGCGGAAGGTCAGAGGCGTGTCGGCGGCAATGCCCACGTCGTCCAATGATCTCTGGTCGAGCCGGACCGGGATGCCGTGCTGCTGTTCGATAATCCTCGCGACTTGCTCCAGCGGCGTCTCATCCAGCTCGAGCCGCGTCGGCGCATCCAGGGCCGCTTCGATCTTCTTGCTCGCCTCGGTCGAGCCCGGCCCGCTGACCGGAACTCCGACCTCCAGCCACGACGGCTGCGCCTCCGCCCGGCTCACCGGCGGCAGCGGCAGCATCGGTGTCGGCGACTTCAGCGGAACGCGCCCGACGACGCCTCGCGGCGCCATGCCGCCCGTTTCCGCCTCGCCGCGGTGGAAGGCATAACTCCCGGACTCGGCCCGGGCGATGACCGTCGGCGAACCGACCACCGCCTCGGCGACAAACATTCCACGGCGATCGGTTGTGCCGGAGATGAAATCGACGTTGCCGCTGCCGGCGATCTTCACCTGGACTCCGTGGATGTACTGGCCGCTCGCTCCATCTTTCACCGTGGCGCGGACCTGCCGGGCCACCGCATCGTGCGACACTTCAACCTCCAGCGGCGTGAGCAATACCAGCCCGCTGGTGTAAAGATTCTCACCACGGCAGACCACCAGATACGCCCCTTCCTCCGCGATCGGCAGCGGGAGCGTCTTGGTACGATCCCGATAGTCCTGGCCGTCGCCCAGTGCGATGGTGGCTTCGTGGTGCGGCCGGATACCGGCCAGATTGATCTGCGCGATGCCGCCCAGGTTCTGTTCGACCAGCGCGAACTTCATCAGGTCGATGCGGTAGACCTTCATCTCGCAGGAAGCAACGTTGCGGAATTCCAGATCCAACGCAACCTTCTCACCGGGCCGCACGGCCGTCACCTCCGGCACACGAATGGCCTTGCGGAGAAAGTACTCGATCGACTGCCTTGCGTCGGGGAAGCGGTCTTCGACCCGCCGGTACTGCTCGATCGCCTCGACGGCCTGGCCGAGGCTATGGTGGATCTGTCCCAGGATGTAGACCGCCAGCCACTTGTTGGTATCCGGCGGGGTCCGCTCGGAGTCGCCGCCGTCCGACGGCAGTTGGGCCACCTTGCGGAGCATCTCGATCGCCTCTTCGTGCCGGCCCGTGGCGAAGCGGCAGTAACCGATGATGTACCAGAAACTGCTGAGCAGCCGGCTCTTCGGATAGCGATCGGCATATCGACGGCAGGCGGCTTCGGCCTCCGCATACTTTTCCAGTTCGATCATCGCGTTGGCCGCCGAGAACGACGCCTGGTCGGCCGCCGGATCTTCCGGATAACTGGTGAGGAAGCACTCCAGCATCCGCCAGGCCATCGCCACCAGATCCACGCGGTTGAGCCTTGCCTCGCGGAGCTTGGGATCGCCGGCCGCGGTGGGAGCTTTGGCATAGACCTGCTGGGCCAGCGCATAGTCGGCCGCTGCCACGTAGCTCTCGGGCGGATATTGGCGGATGAGCCGCCCCATGATCTCCACGCTCTTGAGAAACTCGCCCTGCGCGGCGAGAAATCCGGCCACACCGCCTTCCTGCGTAAAGTTGCCCTCGACGGTGGCGCGGAAGACCAGGAAGCTCCGCTCATATTCTTTGATTTCGTGGTAGGCCGCGGCCACTTTCATGATCTTGGCGAAAGGGAACTGCTCGTCGGGCCATTTTTCCTTGATGATTTCGAAGTAGCGGACGATCTCGGCCGGCGGGCCGAGCGCGAGGTACACGTCCAGCAGCATCGTCACGGCATCCTTGTAGACGTTCGGCTTCACATTCCACTTGGTGATCAATTCAGTCAAGTGGTCTTGCGCCGCTGCCGAATCACCGTTCTCAACAGCCAGCTTCCCCAGTTCGAACAGTTCCTGCGGCGTCAGGCGGTAGGGATCGGTCGGCTTCGAGCCGGCTGGCAGGACCGCCAGGCTCTTCGGCGGCGCGACGGCGATCTCGTCCGGCCGGTATACGTTGCGAACGACCGTCGGCGCGATTCGATACTCGCCCGGCAGGTAGCCGTAGAGTTGGTAATCGATCGTGTTGGCGCCGGGCCGTTTGTCGAGATAGAACGTGATCTCGCCCGGCCGGATCTCGAAGCGCTCGATCGCTCCCCGGATGGAATTCTCGGCCACGGCCGTGCCGGCGGGAATCGGCTCGGTGACGGCGAGGTACTCCCGCTGCCGTGGCGGAGTATCGGAGGACGTGCTGCGGGCGATCACCAGCCGGACCATCGCCCGCCGGCCGACGGCGAGTTGGGTTATCGTGTTGGAAAACGGCTGATACTTGCCGGCGAGGATGCCGAACCCTCGCGGGATCTCCTTGCCGTCGCGGATCAGTGGCGCCGGCTCGTAACTCCGCTGCACGCTCCAGTCGGTCGTGCTGCCCTGGAGTTTGTCGGCGGGAACGAACCCGCCCAGGATCGCCTGATACGTGTAGCGTCCCCTTCCCGTGAGCTGGAACTCGATCCGTTGCTTGCCTGCGACAAGGAAGCTGTCAGGGACATTGACGACCAGGGTCGGCCTGGCTTCGTCCATCTCCAACTCGGCCGCCTGCCGCTCGTTGACCGACACGGTCAGCCGGTAGCGTTCACCCTGGAACCGGCTGGAGGCGAACCAGCGACAGAGGGCCAGGGCGGCCGGTCCAGTGGCCTTGTCGGGCGACCAGCGGCGGCCGGTGCGATGGGCCATCAGCCAGTCGATCAGTTCCTTCGCCCTGGGCGTCTGAGGATCGACCGCCTGGATTGCCAGCGCGTAGAGCGCCCGCAATTCCACCGGCGAGTGATTCCAAGGCAACGGGCCACGCTCGGCGGCCGCCTGCTCGGTTTGCTGATCGAGATCCCGCTCGGCCAATAGTCCCAGCAGTTCCGCGGCGATTTGCCGGCGATCCATCTCGACCATCGCCAGCGCGAGATAGAGCATCGCCGCGGCCGAGAGCGAAGGCCGCTCGCGATGCAGGCGGTTGGCCAGCGCGAAGTCGCCGCGACCGGCCATACAGAGGGCGTGCAGCAGGATCGCCTTGGTCTCGTAGTCGTCGTTGTCGGCCGCCGCCGTCTCGCCGGTCAAATAGTGGAGCGCCTTGTCGTAGTTCGCCGCCGGCACGACGTAACCGGCCTGACGCGCCAGGCTCAACGCCCACACCGCGCGGGCCGACATGTAACGGTCGCTTGCCGCACCGCCGCAGGTCCAGCCCCATCCGCCGTCCTCTTTCTGCGAACTTACCAGCGCGCCGATCGTCGTGCGGACCCGCTGATCCAAGGCCAAGGCTTCCGGACCGGAGTCCCGGCCCAGCGCGAGGAGCTTCTGCAAGCCGAGCGAAGCCATCAGGTCGCTGGTAGCCGTCTCCTCGTGGGAGCTGACCCAAAGCGACGGGGTCTCGCAAAACGACGCCGGGGCGAGCACCGAGTCCAGCAGGCTTCGCTCCACCGTCGGCCCCACGAGGATCTGCAGACTGGGCGATCGGATGGGCATCTCCTTGGCCGGCTCCACCCAGACCGTCGTGCCGGCGTCGGCCGAACCGCCCGCCGTGGCATAGACGGTCATGCCATAGGGCTTCAGCGGTACACTCTGGTGGATCACGTCGCGGCGCTCACCGGCCGCAACGCTCAATTCAAACCGCACCTCGGAGGCTGCCTGCGCTGCGGCGTCTTGGCCGGCAGGCTCCTTCGGCCGCTCCAGCGCGACCGCAAACGGCATTTCGTAGACTCCTTTGGACTTGACTGCCAGATCCTTCTTCTCTTCGACACTCCGCCCGTCGATCGTGGTCTTGAGCACGACGCCGATGGCGCCCGCTTCGATCGCGTCGTTGTGAATGGAAACAAGTACGGTCGCCTTGTCTCCCTCGGTAAACGCGGCCGGCAGTTTCAGTTGCCCGAACAAATCCTTCTTGGCGACCATCTTGGCGCCGGCTTCGCCGGCCAGGGTCTCGGCCGTGATGCCCCGTGCGACCAGCGACCATGCGGTGCTCCGCTGGGGAAGGCGGATCGTGATCGCGGCCTTGCCTTGCTGGTCGGTGATGATGGACGGATTCCAGTAGGCCGTTTCCGAGGAAACCGGTTCGGCCACCGACTCGTGCTGAGTCTCCCTGGTCGAATCGCGCTTAGCCGTCATGCGTTCTTTATCCGCCGCCTTCGGGTCCGGGCGCTCGGCGCCGCCGGCAAATGGGTCAGGGGCGGACGGCGCGGCGACCAACTCACTGCGGCTCTCAAAATCGGTCTGTGTCCCGTCGAGAAACGGCACGTCGAGGTCGGCCGAGAAGACTTCCGGCGCCGCCAAGCCGGGCATCGCGGCAGCCGGGTCGAACCCGCCCATGCCGCCGCCCATCCCCATGCCCGCGACCTTCCGGCTTTCCGCCTCCTCGCGTACCAAGGCCACCCGCTCCTCCTCCGAGAGCAGCCGCGGGTTGATCGGCCGGGTGGACGGGCGGTAGGCGAACGTGATGCTCGACGCCGTGCGGATCGCCGGCTCGCGGTCGCTGCCCCGGAAGAACTCGTGGATCGGTGGCATCGGCCAGGCGAAACGATCCAGCAGCGTCTGCTCGACAACCGCCAGGCTCAATTCCGCGGCGACCGGCTTGCCCTGCGGATCGGTGGTGAGAACGGTCACTTCCGCATCGAACGGCCCCTGGTCGCCCGCCGGCTGCGGCTCGCCACGTGGTTTCACCGACAACGCCACCTGCAACTGGCGCTCGACGACAAACGGGCTGGTCGCCTCGTGGAACCGTACCGGCAGCCTGGCCGCGTCCGGCTCTTCCGAATCCGCCTGCGGTTTCCCATCGCGAACATCGCTCATCACCGCTACGGCCAGTTGAAAGTTCGGGGCCAGACGCGAGTGCATCACGATCGGCAGTTTGTTCGGCCCGGTCTGGAGTTCCACCAGCCGGTAGTCGAGAACGCGGGCACCTTGGAACGCGACCAAGGCCAGTGCCGGCGGTTCTCGCCAATGGAGCGTGATCTCCGCGGTGTCGCCCGCCTTGAACGTATGCCGGTCGGACAGGATCCGCAGGCGAACGTCGTCCTTTTCCCCCGAGACGACCACTGCGGTCACTGCGGAGACCGGATTGTGGAAGCGGTCCACCCCCTCCGCTCGCAGCCGATACTGCCCGCCGCTGTCGAGCTGGAGCGTCAGACGGGCCGTGCCGTCGGTCGCCGTTTCCACCTCGTGCTCCTCGACGAGCCGCTCGCCGACCTTGCCTTCGACGTGCGTCAGCTCCAGGACTTCGAGTCGGAGCTTCCGTCCGGTCGGTTGGCCGGCCACGTCGCGCGTTGTCATCGAGAGTTCAAACGGCTCCCCGGCGACAAGCACATCCCGCTTCGTCTTCAGTTCCACGTTGAATTCGCGCGGAGCGATAAAAAGCTCGACCTGCGTGTGGAGATTGCGTTCGGTGAGCGACGCGGTCAACTCCACCCGGGCGTTCTCGGCGAATTCGCGGGTCGGCAGCTTGAAGTGGACTTCCCCTTTCGCGTCGGTAGCCGCTTGGTGGATCCTCTCATCGGCCAGGCGATAGACGATCTCCCGCCCCGCCAGCGGCGCGCCGTAGTAGTAGCCCAGGCGGATCGTCCCTTCGATTTCTTCCCCGCGGCAGTAAACTCGCCGCGGCACGTCGATCGCAAGCGTCACCGGCTCCAGGTGGTACTCGTGGACCTCAAACGTTCCCTGGTAATCTTGCGTCTTGTCCCAAACGCGGACGCGGTACGTCCCCTGCGGGCTGGCGGGCGGCAGCGGAAACCCGACGCAAAACGTCCCGAAATCCCCGAGCATGACTTCGTCTTGCCGTACGACCCGATCGCGAGGGTCGAGCACCTCCAGCGTGTACTTCTTTCCCTTGTCGACGACGTAGGCATCGTCGCTCACGCGGCGAATGCAGCCGCGGACGTGGACCTGCTGTCCGGCCCGGTAGGCCGGCCGGTCCGTATAGACGTATCCCTTGTCGGCCAGCCCCTTGGCCACGCCGATCCCTTCCAGCCCGACGACGTTCGACGCCATGTTCTCCTCGGCGACCGCCAGCACACGCACGTCGCTCGCCTCGGCCAGTTCCGCAAAAGCTCCCTGAAACACGCCGTCCTTGCCGGTAGCGGCTTCGGCGAAGACCTCGCTGCCGTTGGAAATCAACAGCTTCGCTGCCGGCCAGGGCTTGCCCGTTCGCATGTTCTCGGCGAAGACAAACACCTCGTCGCGCGAACTCTTCACGATCACGTCCAGATCGCTTTGGATCACCATTGTCGTAGCTTCCAATGTCGGGCTACTGACGGTGACGGCCATCACGCCGGGGCTGGGACCGCCGGCCAGCGGCACTTCCACTTGGCTTTCGAACTCCTGGTACTCCGCGTAATCGGGCACCTTGAACTCAAAGGTGGCGTCGGGATCGATCAGCGCGATGTCGAGTTTTTCCACCGCGCCGGCCAGGTGCATTTTGCGGAAGTAGGTCTCCATGTCGACCCGGTACGCCCGCACCGTCACCGACGGGATGTTCCGCGTAGAGAGTTTCAACCGCGGGGTCTCGTCGGAGCGGAAGATCCGCTCGGTGACCACGGTCAACTGTTTGGCGGTAAGCCGAGCGATCGCCTGCATGGCGGAGTTGGCGTGGTTGCCCCAAGTGACCTTGCGATAGGCTTCCAGCGCGTCGGCAAAGCGGCCGAGATGGCGCTCGAGTGTCAGCCCGATCATGTATTGGGCGTGCGAAGCGGCATCGGATTGGGAGTATTTTGAGACAACCCGCCGCCAGTCGGCGATCGCCTCGTCCCATTTCTCCTGATCGTAATTGATGCGGCCGAAGAGAAAGAGAACGGCCGGATTGCGGCTGTCCAGCGGATGGTCGGTGAGGAATTGCTCGAGCACCTTTTGGGCCGCCGCGTAGTCTTTGGCCTGATACCGCTCGACCCCTTTCAGGTATTCGGTGTTGACCACCTGCTCTTGGACCTCGCGCCAGGCGGCGTCGGAGGGATGTTTCACCAGATAGTCTCGCCAGACGGCCAGCGCCTTGTCGTATTGCTTCTGCAACTGATAGGACCGGCCCAATCGGTTGCGGGCCGCGGGGATTTCTTCGCCGGACTGATAGCGCGGGTCGGTCAGCAGCAGTTCCAGTCGCGCGGCGGCATCCTGATAGCGGCCTCGGTGGAGATAGCTCTCGGCGATTTCCAGGTGGGCCTGTCCGGCGAGCTTGTGCGCGGGGAACCGTTCCAAGAATGCCTCCAGCGCAGCCACGCCCAGGCTCAATTCCTCCTCGCCTTGCGGCGTGGGAATATGCCACGTCCGTGAGATGTGAAACTGCGCCTCGGCGATCCGTTCCGACGGCGAACCGCCGGCAGCGGCCAACAGATCCTGCCAGGCACGGCGGGCCTCCGCCGGCTTGTCCAGCTCCAGCAGGCATTCTCCCAAACGATAGCGGGCTTCGACCGTTTCCGGCGCCTCGCGGTGATCCTCGATGAACTGCCGCAGCAGATCGGCCGCCTTGTCGTACTGCGCCAACTTCTGAAGGCATTCGGCCACTCGCAGTTCCACCTCGATCCGCTTCTGCGGCGTTGGTCCGATCTGGAGGGCTTCCTGATAGAACAGCCCGGCCCGTGCGTAATCCGGCTGCTGCTCTTCTTTGGCCGGTTTGAAGCAGGCCTCGGCGAACTGGAGGAGCACTTCGGCCAACTCCTCTTTCCGATCCGCTGAGAGAAGCTGCTCCGCCTCGGCCCGGTAGATCACCTCGGCCGCGCGGAAATCGCCTTTGCGAGCCAACGCCAGCCCGATGGCAAAGCGGGCTCGCCGCGCCCACGGGCTGTTGGGAAACTGCTTACCCAACTGCTCCAAGGCGGCCACGGCATCGTCGTGCTTCTCTTGCAGCCCCAGCGCCCGTCCTTTGAGATAGCTGAGGTAGTCTTGGGGAGCGTCCTTGGATTCCATCGCTTTGTCGATGGCCTCGACGGCCGCCGCGTAATTGCGGTTCTGGAAAGCCTGTCGGACGGATTCGTCGACCAGCGGCACGTCGGCGACGGGAGTCTCCGCCGAGGCGAACTCGGCAAAAAACAGGACCATGAGACCGACAAGCGACCCATGCGAGAACACGGCGCGCAACATGGCACTTCTCCTCTTCTTTCCGAAAGCCAGAACGGCAAGGACAGGTCGTCGGCCACTGGGGGCAGAGCCGCCAGCAGCCGGCCGGTTTTCCCGAGCAACTGTCATCATACCGCCAGGAGAAGGCATAGGGAACATAGTGGATCGATGAGAACGCCCGACGACATCCACGACGAGTTGCTGGTGATTCGCTGTCAGGACGGCGACCGCGAGGCCTTGGCCGAGCTGGTCGATCGCTGGCAGCCGAAGCTGCTGCGCCAGGCGATGCGGCTGACCGGCACGGCGGACTCGGCGGCCGACGTCATCCAGGAGACCTGGGTGGCGATCGTTCGCGGCATCCGGCGGCTCGACGATCCAGCCGCATTCCGCGATTGGGCGTACCGCATCCTTACCCACAAGTCCGCCGATTGGGTCCGCGACCGCCAGCGCCGGCGGGCTACCGGGCGTCCATTGGCCGTTGAACCGGTCGAAACGGCGCCGGCGACCGAAGACTCGTCGGACGACGTCACGGCGCTCCGCAATGCGATCAAGCTGCGTCCCAATCAACAGAAAACAATCCTGGGAATGTTCTACCTTGACGGCATGCCGGTCCGGCTCATCGCCGAGGTGCTTTCGCTGCCGGAAGGCACGGTCAAGTCGCGTCTCTACCACGCCCGTTGTCACCTCAAAGAGGTGCTGGAAAGGAGAAAGCCATGAAAAACATCGATCAGATGATCCGCGAGGCGCTCGGCAAGGAGGATTCGGAGCTATTGGAATTCTACAAGGAGCCGGCCATCCACGAGATGCTGATGGAGACATTCCGTGGCAGATTCCGGTGGATCAACGCCCTGGCCTTCACGTGGACGATCCTAATCCTCGGGCTGCTGGTTGTGCTGGCATACCTCTTCTTCCACGCACAGAGCACGCAGGTGATGATCGCGTATGCCACCGGATTTCTCTGGGGAATCATGTGGATCGCCATGCTCAAGATCTGGTTCTGGCTGGAGATGAACAAGAACTCGCTCACGCGGGAGATCAAGCGGCTGGAACTGCAACTGGCCAACCTCAGTCGGCGTTCAAGCTCGGCGAGGGTGGCGATAATCTCGTCAAAACCAGCGGGCTCGGTGAGGTACATATCCCGCATCGCCTGGTAATCACGACGCAACACGGTCAACCGTTCATTTGGCGGGACGAGGCGGAACGTGCCGGGCTTTGCCAGGTCGTAGTTTGCCCACGAACTGCCAAAGAACCGGCTCTTCCAGTCTACGACCCGATTGCGAAGGTCATGTTGGTCAATGGCCTTGCTCGCGGTCGGATGCGTTGCAAGGGCCGCCATGTCCGCATAATGGCGGGAGAACCTGTCCGGGGCCGGCCTCTTGGCTGGTCTGTGGTATTCGGTGTGAAGAATGGTTGCCTTCGCCGAGATTCTTTGCAACTCATGGGTACCTTCTCGGGGTTCCTCGTGATACCCGCATGTTGGTTCATGTCTTTCTGTGGATTCAAACCGATCGCATGGCGAAGCTCCGCTGGAGAGAGCGTTGCCGGCGACCACTATTCACTATTCAAGCTCCGTCTCCATTGTTCCCCTGTCACGAGGAGCCTCGCCGACGCGAGCAAATGGGCTGCGGCCGCTCCGTGTCGCTCGGAATGGCTGGAGCGGTTCTTAACGGACAAAGTATGGATGTCTTATTATCTTGGGCGACGACTATTCACTATTCGAGCTACGGCCCCGAAGTTGCCGCAAAGTTGCCTCAGTCGCGGGCGGCCGGACCGTTACTTGATGGTCGCCCGGAGGCGCCGTGCGTCGGCATGGTCCGGATCGAGTCTCAAGACGGTATCCAACTCCTTCTTGACGGTTCCCGTGTCACCGCTTTGCAGAGCATGCTGGGCAAGGATGTAGTGCAGGTTCACATCGTTCGGGGCAACGCGGAGTGCGTCTCGGATCAACTGGCTGGCACGCGACAGATCACCATTCTGCTCGTGCAACAAAGCCAGGCCGAACATGGCCGAGACATACGACGGGTCGATCGCCAGCGCCTTGCGAAACTCCGCTTCGGCGCGCCGCCGCCGGCCCGCATCGATCAGGACGAATCCAAGATCCGCATGGCGCTGGGCGACATAATCCTCCAGCGCCAGCGCCGTTTCGAATTCACGGACCGTCCCCTCAACGTCCCCCTGGGCAAAGAGCACCAATCCCAGATTCTTATGGCTGTCGGGCTGACCGGGCGCAAGCGAAATCGCCCGACGATATGCGGCTTCCGCTTCCTCCAATCGCCCCAGGCTGCGGCATGCATTTCCAAGGTTGTAGTGCGCGGGGACGTGCTTGGGGTCGGCGGCAATCGCCTTCGCGAAACAATTCCGCGCCGCCTCGTGTTGCCCTGACCGGCTGTAAACGTCGCCCAATCCGCAGAGCGCCCGAACGTCGTTGGGCCGGTCGCGCAGGGCCGCCTCAAAGCAGAGCTTCGCCTCGGCAACCTGGTCGCGTCGCAGCTTGGCATAGCCGATCATCGTTTGGGTCTCTTCGTCGTTCGGCAGGTGCTCGGCGGCCTTGAGGGCGAGACGGTCGGCTTCCTCAAGCTTGCCGGCCCAACCCAAGACCTTGGACAGATTGCGGAGCGCCGTTGCGTGGCCACGAGCATCGATCTGCCCCTCCACTCGCTGGGCGACTCGGCGAAACCCGTCCGAACTCCACGACGGCTGCGGCTGGACGACCTTCATCGCGATCAGTTTGCCCGCCAGTTCACGTGCCAAACGGTGATTCCCTTCGATCGTCGGATGGACGTGGTCCAGGAACCAGTCGGCGCCTGCAATGCCGTGTTGCGACTCGCAATCGACGATCGACGGGAAATCAATCACTGGAACGCTCCGCTCCTTGGCAACCTCCCGCACAATGTCCTGGATCGCTGCCACGGCCCGCAACGGGCAGACGTCTTCTTCGCTAGCGCGGACGAAAGCGTCGCGTGCCGCTGCCGCATCGCCGTTTTCGAGCAGCGCGCGACCACGCAGAAAGTGGGCGCCGGCATGGCGAGGGTCGATCTCGATCGCTTGGTCTACCTTGCTGAGGGCGTCGTCCGGCTTTCCTCCCTGCAAAGCCTCTTCTGCGGCACGAAAATTGGCGAGAAACTCCCGCAATTCGTCGATCGTCGATCCGTCTCGATGCTCGCTCTTGAAGGGAGCACAATCGCGCAGGTTGCCGGCGGGAACCACGACGACGACTTTCACGCCGGCGTTCAAAGCCGCGTCGACCATTCGTCCGAGCGTGCGCCGGAAATGGGCAATCACCTGCTCGTGCCACCGATCGTCCCGATGATACGCCCCCGGTCCTACGGAACGGTCCAAGATCGCGTCGACGTCCTC
Source organism: Rhodopirellula sp. (assembly GCA_012728855.1). Classification (GTDB taxonomy): domain Bacteria; phylum Planctomycetota; class Planctomycetia; order Pirellulales; family Thermoguttaceae; genus JABWBD01. The sequence goes on from JAAYEH010000029.1 coordinate 12,179, forward strand.
CGAGAGGGTCTGCCGATCGGGAGATTCAGGACCGCCGTGCAGGATCCGTTGCATCAGCGAGAACGTCCGTGACCAGCGAGCCAAGCGGACAGCGCGGCGAACCGGTTCCGGCGTATCAATAAGCGACGAATACGTTCGGTCTTCGAGGAACTCGTTGTGCCCCGTGTAGATCACGAAGAGATCGGGCCGGTACTCGATCAACTCGCGCACCAGCAGTTCGATGCGATAGCTTGCGTAGCTGATGCCGCCGGCATTGATCACTTCCCACTGCCGAGATGGATCCATTTCCGGCAAGAATGCCCGAAGGAATCCGGAGAACGACGTTCGGTCGTCGTAGGGACGGCCGTAGGTGGTCGAGCCGCCCAGGCAGAAAATCCGGTAGCCGTTCCACGGCTTGTCGCGCAGGAACGACTGGCGATTGAACCAAGGCAGGCGATCCTCCGCGGTTGTCAGAACCGGCTCTGCGGAGGCCGACTCGCTCTCGGAGAAAAGCCGTGACTGGCTGCTGAAACCGACAAAGGGGTCCGATTGTTGAGAGGCCGGTTCGACCTGGAACATCCACAGCGTCAACTCCAGCAGCGCAAAGAAGCCGAGCGTGGTAAACGCGCCAAACACAAGCTTGCGGCTCACTGGCTGCCTGGCAGCACGGTCTTTTCGGGCGGCCGTTCTGTCCGCGCGGTTACCAGACGCAACGGGCGGAGGGCTGCTCATGGCCTAGTTTCCTCGACGAAGATCGCCGGGGGCGGCCTATCGGGCCAACCCCGGCGAATTCGACGTGCGATGAATTGCCCCCGAGGGTTGATCCATCCTCGCTCTTACATCCCGACAACGCGGTCGGCGGGAGTCAGTTCGATCGACAGGCTGTCGCCTCCTCCTTCGGGAATTTCGACCGTCTTCCGGAATGGGATCGTGGGACCTGTCTCGCGGGCATCCTCCGGATTTTCGCCGCCGACCGCCGGCGGTCCCTTGGTCGGATCCAGCAGACTGAACTCAAAAATGTAGGAACCGGCGACCGGCCCCCGGTCCGCCGGAAAACCGAATTTCCCGTCCGTAACGATGGTAGACACGTTCGGCGCACCCGTGCCTGCCTGCGCAGGCGTCGCGACTAAACCGCCGGAAGGGTTCTCGATGCCTTGACAGGTGACAGTCCCCGAAACCGGAACACGGTCGAAACCATCTCCACCGCAACCGACAAGGAAACAGCACAACCAGGCAACGGTACAGGTAATCAGCAGGAATCGCGATCTCATGATCTTTCTCTCCACAAACCAACTCCCTTCGTTCTCTTTTTCGGACGGACCTTTCGGCCCGCTGCCGACTCTCAATGCGACAGCCGTAAAGGGCACCCGCCCAGGCGCTGATCCTGGGCGAGGCCCGCTCAAGAATCCAGACGGCGGTCAAGAATCACGGCACGGTTACGGGATTGCCGTCTCTTCGATGTGCCAACCGCCGATACGTCGTGAGGTCCAGCGTCTCGCTGAGGAAATGCACCGAACCATCGCAGAGCACGAACTGCGCTCCCCCGGGATGCTTCGAATAGAAACCCGACTTGGCATTAAACAAGTCATTACAGACCGCTGTCGTCTCCCAATTGACGCCGTTACCGGCGACTCCCACCGCGGCAACATGCGAGCGATTCGAGTGCGAGAGCAGGTTGGTCGCTCCGGAGACGAATATGGTAGCCGAGCAATGCGACTGCATTGTGTTGCAGCGGGAGTGGAGGGTTTCCCAACATCTCTCGCCCACCATGAGGACGTTGCTCGTCCCGTCGTTGATGTCCCGGAACTTGGTGTCGCTGTCGACGTAAAGCACTCCACTGCAGTTTCTCTGGTCGTTATCGACATTGATGCTGCTGGCGCCGCTCGCGACCCCCGCGTAGCTGGCCAGGGCTACGTTGTACCGAGTGCCATTCACGTCTGCCGGGCGGTATTCGCCGTTGGTATTGAGCACCGGTCCGTCATCCGACGGGCAACGAAGCGTGGAGACCGGGATCTGAAGAAGCCGCTGCACGGCGGAATCCAGCAGTGCCTGGGCGCCAAATCTATTAGTCACGCCCATCGTGTCGTATTGGGGGCTGAGTTCCATGAACGGCGCGACATAGGCGCTCCACGTCCAACTTGCATAGTAACGATTCGCGGTGACACCATCGCCGTGGTGAGCGTAAGGACTGCCCGCACGGTTGACCGCCATGCCGAAGTCGTTGGTGAACCCCATCGGCAACGTATTGAAGGTGTCGTTGTAGTTGTGCATAGCCAGACCAATCTGCTTCAGATTGTTGGCGCACTGCGACCGGCGAGCCGCCTCACGCGCCGCCTGCACGGCCGGCAGCAGCAGCGCGATCAGGATGCCGATAATGGCAATCACTACCAGCAGCTCCACGAGCGTGAATCCACTTCTCTTCACGTGAGTCATGACGTGGTACTCCTACGATGGTGAAAAAAAAGAACGGCATTGGGCAAGATTGGAGGAATAGATGTTGCTCTACTAGCTTACTCAGAACCCCCTCGTTAGGCGGCGTAATACGCGCCCCATTGTATTCGGCAGTCTAATCCCATACTCATCGTCATGCAAGAGAGGCGCAGTAGCTTTTTCGTGAAATCAGGGCGGGCGATTTGCCAGGCCACACCCTGGGGAAGGCGTAATCGGTCAGTGAGTCGCCACGGAACAGGTTGGTCACTCCTTAGTCATGTTGATATCCAACGTATTCTCTCCCTCGTTGATATCAACCACCAGACCGCTTTTCTGTGGATCGCGGTATTTCTCAGGAATGTTGTCATAGACCTTATCGCTGGATACGGGAACCTCATCCTGCGGTGGCGGTTCGGGCGGCGGGAAGACGCTCACCGCATACTTCCCCGTCTTGAGCGGATCAGAAATGGCGTACGTCCCGTCCGCGAGAATATCTCCCGAAGCCCCGCTTCCCAAATCGCTGGAATAGACAGAGACCACGCCTTCCTTAACCGGTTCTCCTTCATAGGTGACCCGGCCACGGACCTCACCAACCGGGCCGTCCGAAGAGCCCCCGCATCCTACAGCAGCCCATGGCACAAACCATGCGAGAACGATCGCGCATCGCAGCAACAAATCCCAACTCCGCCACTTACCTGCCGTGATCATTGAATTCACCCGTCCAATCGAGTTGCACAAACTAGAAGAAAGACAGCCAACACGCTCCCAACGGCAGGTTAGAATTCGCCGATGGTCTGGGCATCACCCCGGGCGCAAAGCTTGCAGAGCGTAGCGAATTCGAGGGTCTGGGATAGAAACCGCACGGAGCCGTCGCCCAGCAACACGTGAATGCCTCCCGGGTGGAAGGAATTAAGAATCGTATTGCCGGAATAGGCGGAGTTGGATCTCGGCACCGTCAACCCCCCCGTTTGAGCCGTCTTCAAATTGATGGCAAAGGCAACGGTGGTGACCCCGGCCATGTGGTGTGCTCCCGTACGCGTGACCACGTTTCCCGAACTGCTCCAACCGCGCCACCCGCCGTGATAATTGGTGCGATAATCGAGCCAATCGTTACCAACGAAGCCGACGCTCCCGGACTGCTCCGCGACGATGATCGTGTTGGAGGAGCCGTCGCCAATGTCACGAAACTGGAAGTTCATGTTGGCGACGAGCAAGCCCGTATTGCAATAGACGCCGTAATCCGCTCCCGTCGAGCAGGCATTGTTTCGATTGATAGGATCAGGAAACGCGCCGCTGATCCCGACGTAGTCGTGGCACTGCAGTCGATCATAATTACACATGCTGCCCGACGGGTTGTTCGTTAGCAGCGAACTGGACGGGCACTTGAAGACCGGGATCCACAGATCGATAAGAATCCTATTCGTGTTGGTATACTGCTGTCCGTACGTACTCGATGAGTTGCAACCGGAGTGCCAGGCTCCCGAGATGTTGAGCTGATCATAGAGTGAACCTTGCTCAAGATAAGGCAACAGGCCGTAGCGCCAATTCGGCCGACTCGAAGGCATCGCCCCGATGGGAAAAGTCTTGTTGGTATCATGGTAATTGTGCAGCGCCAAACCGATCTGCTTCAGGTTGTTGCTGCACTGCGACCGCCGAGCCGCTTCGCGCGCGGCTTGCACCGCCGGCAACAGCAAGGCGATCAAGATGCCAATGATGGCAATCACTACGAGCAATTCGACCAGGGTGAAACCTCGATGGCGGGTCATAAGAGCACCTCTGCGGCAAGCATGGATTGAAGGAATAGACACCAAAGCCGACTGAATCGCCGACGGCCCTAGTATACTCCCCGTGATTCAGCTTGGCAACAATTCGAAACCCCACCCCGGATAGCATTCGCCCCCTCCGCAGCTCCTATTGAGATCACCTTGCCTAAGATGACCTAGTGCGGCGCGCCGGATTCTGTAGGCGGGATTATCCTGTAATGACTGTCCGCTTCGAGTGAAGTACATGCCGGAAGGGCAGACGGGTGTGGGGGCGGTGAATCGAGACGCAAGAGAACACGGGGCGGCAGTGGCGGCCGTCCGTGTCAGATTGGGTCGGTGCGTCCGGCGGCGCACTCTGAGTAACCACAACGCTGGTGCAGCGGCTCGTATTTCTTGACCCCGCGTTACCCCACCCCGACCTCGCCCTTGCCCCGCCCTTTACCCCACCTGCGCAGCTTAAACTGAGACCCCGCCCCCCCTTACGCGAGTCGCGCAAATTCGTAAAGAAAGGAGCGAGGCCCTCTGGGATTTGGACCTCGCTCCCCACGCTCCGCCGCAAGGTCCGCCAGTTCAAGAAGCTGCGGATCGCCGGCCTGAAGCGGAAACCCCGCACCGACCGCGGCGGCATCCGCAAACACCGCCGGGCCATGCTCGAGCGGGCCATCCAGCTCAAACGCCAACAGCCGCGTCGCAGTCCCCTCGCCATCAACAAAATCCTGGTCCACGAGTTTGGCCGCACCATTCCCAAGGCGACTCTGAACCGCCAACTCCGCCAGGCCGGCGTAACGCGGAAGAAGCTGGCCGATCCGCAGCCGGTGATCCGTTACCTGGACATCCAGATGCACCAAGCGGGAGGCATGGAGGATGTGTAACCGTTCACGGGGCGGGAAGGAAGGGGACAGGTCCATGTTTTCGGCCAACGTCTCTTGCGCCAAAACGCATCAACTGGCCGAAAAATGGACCAGTCCCCGGCCGCCCCGTGAACGGTTACGAGGATGTGTTCGACGCCGAGGTCAAGGGTCTGATCCACGACTTCACGGGCGGGATCCCTCGTCAGATCAACAATCTGGCGACGGCTTGCCTGCTGGGGGCCGCGGCTTCGGGCGTGTTGCGGATCGATACGGCGTTGTTTCACAGCGGACCGTGTCGGACTTCCAGTTGACGTAAGGAGCGTTGCGATGACCAAGCGTTACCGGGTGGAACTACTCTGGCGGTTGCGGAACGAGATCCGGATGGACTGGCTGATCCGATACCTTCGTTGGCCCCACAAGCGTCGGAATGGTCAGTTCGTGTTTGTCTGTCCTCCAACGTAAACCCACCGCCACCGCCTGCTTACGCCCCGGAGTCTCGCCCTGCCAAAGTCCGGGAAAAGCCGGCTTGGCGAAAAACTCTCCCTTCCCCCTTCTCTTTCTCCCCTTGGCACAAAAAAACCTGCTTGACAAGTCGCGCCGCATCGCTCATCACGACACGCAATACGGAACAAATGCATACATGCCGCCGCCGGGCTCGCCCGGTGGAAGCCATGATTGCTGGGCCAGCGCCAGGCCCGCCCCCACGATAATTCCACGAATTGTGAAACCTGATTTAGCAAACGCAAGACGTCTCTTTCCGTTGCCTCCGTTACCTCCTGTTCAGCCTTTCTGTCTTAACCGCGATTCCGTGAGTGCCCCAAGAACGTTGGAGGAGCCGTGATTTCCCTTCTGCCGACGGCAGCGCAAGCGATTTCTGCAACGCCCCGCTATCGAGCGATGTGGAACTTCCGTCAACGGCCAACCCGGCAAGTGCCACTCCGGAAGCGAGTTGCGGCTAGTGCCCGCCCCCGAAATAATGCAACGGCCCCGCGGGGCGTCGCAAAAAGGGCATGGTTCAAAAACGGGGACAGGCACTTCGCCGAACCCTGTTTTTTCACCGGCAGAAGCTATTTGGCTCGGAGCCAGTCCCCGTTTTTGAACCATGCCCAAAAAAGCGATACGGCACCACGCCGCTCCTCCTCTGCGTCTTTCGCGTCTCTGCGGTGCTCTCTTCCTCCGACCGCACAACCCGGTTTCACTCATCTCACCCAACGCGCCCGCCGTTTGTCGTCCCCTATCGCGCAATCCGCCGAGACAAACCCCTTACCGGTTTTCGACGACCGGAAGTCCCGAAACCATAGACGTCCCCCCTAGCCACCGGTTAAGCTGAACGCCGGGTTCGAGGCACGAAACGACAACTCCGATACGGCCAAGAGGTTCACTATGAGAAGCTTCGTCGTCTCTCTCCTCTGCCTGCTCTATTCATTCCATGCGACATCGGCGTTCTCCGCGTACGACGTTCTCCAGTACGGGGCAGGGGCGGACGGAACAACGCTTTGCACGGCTGCCTTCCAGAAGGCAATCGACGACGCCGCGGCCCACGGCGGCGGCACCGTCTTCGTCCCGGCCGGCCGCTATCTTACCGGCACGCTCTGGATGAAGAGCCACGTGACGCTGGAACTCGACGCCGGCGCCACGCTCCTGGGCAGTCCGAATCCCAACGACTACCCCGAAAGGCTCCCCGGCATCCGATCCTATACCGATCACTACGTGCGGCAAGCCCTCATCGCCGGCGAAGATCTCGAGCGCATCGCCATTCGCGGGCGAGGCACCATCGATGGGCAGGGAGCGGCCTTCCATTGGAAGGAATATGAAAACCGCCCGTACCTCATTCGCTTCGTCGGCTGCCGCGATGTGCTTGTCGAAGGGATCACACTTCAGAACTCGGCCATGTGGATGGAGCATTACCTGGCGTGCGACCGGGTAACGATCCGCGGCGTGCGGGTGTTCAATCACGTGAGCTACAACAACGATGGCCTCGACATCGACGGCTGCCGCGACGTCTGCATATCCGAGTGCATGTTCGATTCCGACGACGACGCCCTCTGTCTGAAGAGCACCCTCGATCGGGCCTGCGAAAACGTCACGATCAGCAACTGCGTGCTCAGCAGCCACTGCAACGCCGTCAAGATGGGCACCGAATCCAACGGCGGGTTCAAGAACATCACCATTACCAATTGCGCAATCTCCTCGCCTCGCTATTCCAAACCGACCTACGGCCGCGAAACAGGGATCGGCGGCATCGCCCTGGAGATCGTCGACGGTGGCACGCTCGACGGGGTGAACGTGTCGAACGTCTCCATCGATGGCGTGGCCGTACCGATCTTTCTCCGCCTGGGCAACCGCGCGCGCCCCTTTACGCCGGACGGGCCCAAGCCGGCCTTAGGCAGCTTCCGCAACGTCAACATCCACAACGTGATCGCCCGAGGAGCGTCGCCCATCGGCTGCTCGATCACCGGCCTGCCCGAGCACTGCATCGAGGGGGTGTCGTTGAGCAACTTTCAATTCACCTTCGCGGGCGGCGGCGGGGCCGACTTGGCGGCGGCCGACGTACCCGAGCACCCCGAAAAGTATCCCGAATCAACCATGTTCGGCACACTCCCCGCCTACGGCTTCTATTGCCGGCACGTCCGCGGCCTGCGGATGGACGACGTCCGCCTGCAAACGGCAGAGCCGGACGAGCGCCACGCGATCGTCTGCGATGACGTGTCCGACTTGACGATCTCCGGCCTGGAAGCTTGTGGCACGTCGTCCGGACCGGCGCTGATCCGTCTGACCGATACCGCCACGGCTCTGATCACCGGCTGCCGGCCGATTGGCCCCATCGGTACGATGCTGCGTTTGGAAGGCCAGGCCACGCGGCAGATCACGCTATTGGGCAACGACCTGGGGGGCGTCGGCTGCGTCAGTGACGCGGCGGAAGACGTTCCCAAACACGCACTGTTTCAAACGGCCAACCGCCTGCCGGAAAAGTAGACCAAAAGGAGAAAACGATGCTCTACCGCCATGGACTGAACCTCGTGGTCGCCGGTTTCCTGGCAGGGTTGCCTGCGCTCGCCCACGCCGAAGCAAGCCAGGACGATGATCGAGCCGCTGGCAATCCGTCCGGCTCCGCGAACGCCTCGCCGCAGCAAGTGCCCGATTACCAGTGGACTCGGGTAACGCTCGAAGCCCCCTTCGCGGCCCGCGACGGCGCCGGGGCCTTGGTGTTCAAGGGGCGGATGTGGCTGTTGGGCGGCTGGAACCCTGGCGACAAGCCGCACTTCCCCAGAATCTGCAACAACGAAGTGTGGAGTTCCGCGGACGGCGCCGCCTGGACCCTCGTCAAGCCGAACACGTTTCTCGACAGCGCGTTCGATCCGGCCGGCGATTGGGAGGGACGCCACACAGCCGGTTACGCCGTTTTCAAGGACAGGATGTGGATCGTCGGCGGCGACGTCAACCAGGGCCACTATCACAACGACGTATGGAACTCGGCCGACGGCAAGACCTGGGTCCGCGTCAACCGAGGGCAGGACGTTCCTTGGGGCCCGCGGGCGCTGCACTACACGGTGGTGTTTCAGGACAAGATCTGGGTCATGGGCGGCCAGACCATCCCGCAGTTCGCCAAACAGGACGAGATCTTCTACCGCGACATCTGGAACAGCGGCGACGGCATCCACTGGCAACGGGTCGTGCCGGAGGAACCCTACTGGCTGGCTCGCGGAATGATCGGCGGCAGCGCGGTGTTTCACGATCGCATGTGGATTCTCGGCGGCGGCACCTACGACACCCCCACGACGCCGACTCGCCGGTTCTACAACGACGTCTGGAGTTCCGCCGACGGCGTTCGCTGGACCAAACACCTCGACGCCGCCCCCTGGCCGCCCCGCCAATACCACGACGTGGCCGTCTTCGACGATCGCATGTGGGTTCTCGAAGGCTACCACCGCAACGGCGGCAATCGCAACGACGTCTGGCACTCGGACGACGGAGTCCACTGGCACGAACTGCCCGGCACACCCTGGGCGCCGCGTCACGCCGCCAGCGTCTTCGTCCATGACGGCGCACTATGGATGGTCGCGGGCAACAACATGAGGCCGGACGTCTGGAAACTCGAGCGCCATCCGAGCGCGAAGTGACCACCGTTCTTCTACTTCGGCAGCCTCCCACCGTCCTCCGCGGGCAACATTTGCTGGCGATACTTGTCCAGGTGATCGCCGACACCGCCGCCAGCCGTCAATTCCCAAAGCGAGGTCTTCATCTGCCGCAGAGCCATGGTCGCCGCAATCCACGGCTGCGTCCAACCCGATTCGACACACCACGGACCCCATTCCCAGTCGGCATTGCTCGCCCAGTAATCCCAGCGCCGGTAGTCGAAGGCACGATACCAGGCGCCGTCCAGCTCCGGATGGGCCTCGGAGCGGATCTGGATCCGGCAGAGAAACTCAACGAGCTTGTCTTCCGCGTCGGCATAGAAGGGATCACTCGTCGCCGCGGCGGCCTCGTGCAGTCCGATCGCCGCGAAGTTGCACGTATAGAGCATGTCCGACAGGGGATCGCCGTCCTCTTGAATAATGCTCACCTCGCCAGTGCCGTACTCCCGATTCGCCCCGACGCCGTGGGCAACGCCACCAAGCCGCTCGCGAACCGCGCCGCAGGCGTCCTGGCAGGCGATCACGTCCTCGGCAATCCGGCGAAGCCAGGCCCGGTGCTCTGGTGTGTCCTCGGCGCGGACCAGCCAAGCCAGCGGCAGCAGCGCCCGAGCCCTTTCAATTTGCCCGCTGCGGATGACCCAGTACCACTGGTCGGGATACGCCCGCATCAAGTCGTCAAAACCCGCCTTGCTCCGCTCGAGAAACGGTGAGAAGCCGCTTTCGCGGTAGGCCCACAGGAAGCAGGCCCACAGCCACGCTTCGTAATGCGGCGAGCGGAGGACGGCGCCTTTCTGCCAGTAGGATCGCCAGCCATGTTTCTGCAGATCGTCATCCGTCACGCAGTTCTGCCGATAGCCGTTGGGACCGGTCGTGCGGAGATTGGCCAGCAAACAGCGTGCAACCGGCTCGTCCCATCGCGACTGGCCGAGGAGTCGGGCAGCCGCCAGAACGCCCAGCAGCGCCCGCGCGTTGTCGTCGCCGTAGTAGGAGCCGGGATGATCCAGCGCCCAGCCCACGAGGCCGTACGAAGGGCTCTTGGGATCCGCTCGCGGGCCGCCGGACAACGGCGATTGGAGCAACGTGTAGTCGAGCAGATTGGCAGCGACTTCACGACATGCTTTCGGGCCGTTCACGCGCCCGGCAAAGCCCAGGGCCATGGCCGATTCGCAGTTGCAGTCGTTTCGCACCGCGTAACGCATCGGTTGGCGGCCGTCGGCGCGGATCGTCGAGCTGTATCCCTCGAGCATGCCCAGACTGCCGTCACCGCGGGGCCAGTCTGCCTGGGGTGCGTCTCGCACCGTGTTGTAGGTCGAAGCCCAATCAAGCGCCTCCTCTGGCCACTGCGGATGACGCAACACGCGGCTCTTGAAGTACCACTCGGCCAACCGGACGATGGCTCGCGATTCGGCGTCGGCCGGCAAGGGTTCCTCGCGGGTGTACGACGGCCGCACGGTCGGCGTCCATTGCAACGTCGGCAGCGGCTTGCCGGGTTGAAGGTGCCCCAGGATCGTTTTCCAGACCGCGGCCCAGGCCTCGTGCGGCATCGAACGGCCCGTGACGAACCCGCTCAACTTCGTGGCAGCGGCGAGGCAGCCTTCGCCGCAGTCGAACAACAACGGCTGGCTGGGTGTTTCCCGCAGCCCGAAGACCGCACGATCCACCCCGGCAACGGTGGCCCAGGCCAAGTGGACAACGCCACCGGGAGAGGATTTCAAGGGCACGACCGCGCAGTCGTGGATGGCCAGGATTTGCATCGGCGGCAGTGCCGGCCCGAAGAACTCGGAGGTTACCACCGCCCGCTGTTTGGCAGAGCGTTGAGGTGGGCCCGGTTCCAGCCCCGGCAACTCCCCGGGGTATTCGATGTACCAGCGGAGCCTTTTCCGTGTAGCTTCGGCGAGCGCTTCCGGCGGAATCGACGTCGTATGCTCCGGATACTCGTCGGCGAGGATCAGCACGGCGGAACCGACAGCCGCCGCCACGATCGCTTCGCGAACTGTGTCAAACCGGCGGCACGCCGCCGCCGAGCCGGTCAGCACACGGTAGAGATCGTTGTCGGATGAACAAACGAGGTTCCACGACGCCGGGGTGGCACTTGAGCCGGCCGCATCATCCTTCAGATCGAATCCGAACAACTGCGCGTCGCGCAGCCGGAATTCGATCCGGATCGGCGTTTCGGCGAGTTGTCGCAGGTTTCCTTGAAACGTCACTTGATGGTCCACCTTATCACCGCGTAGGCTGACCCAATCGAAGGCGGGCAAAACGCCGCCATCAGCGTCCACGATGCCAACCTGTAGCTCGCCGGCGATGCTGGCATTAATCGTCAGTTGCGACGCGGCGAGCGTCAGCGGCGGTGTGCGGAGCCGTCCACCCTCGGCCCCCGCCTCCCTCGCCACGTAACGGTCGCGAAGCATTTTCACCAGTCCGATCTGACGATCTTCGAAGCGGTTGTGCTTGTGGCCCCATCGGTAGCCGCCGTAGTACAAGTACACGTCATCTCCGACCGGCACCTGCTCGTCGATCCAGGCGTGGGCGTGGTCCCAGACGCCCGGCGCCGGGTCCGGCCCGAAGAAGACCTCGCGATCGCGGATCCAAGTCTCGCCATCTCGCGTCCAAACCAGCGAACTCGAACCGATTCCGAAGGCCCCCTGCGGCGCACCGTCGGCCCGCCAGTCGTCGTGAAGGTTCTTGGCGAACCCAATCACCAGGTCGCCGCGGGCGAGATACCCGTTCATCGCATAGAACTGCAAGATGTCCTTGTCATACCGCTTGTCGCCGGCCAGCACGATCTGTTTCGGGGTCCAATGCAAGAGGTCTTGGCTCGTGGCTTGGAGCGTGGTCCGCCGCGACTGGTCCATATTCTCCAGTTGAAGCATCTCGGACACGGTGGCCACGTACCGGTTGCGGATCGGGTCGCGCCAGATGTTGGTGATGTCGTGTCCATGCGGAAGGACGACGTCGGGCGAAAGCGGCGAAAAGTTCAGTCCGTCGGCGGAAGTGGCGATCCGCAATCCGCCGCTATGCCACCAACTGTACTTGTAGCGGTGCGCCGGGTCGGCAACGCCGGGCCCCTCGTCGAGAACCTCGGACCCGAATTGAAGCGGGCCGGGGTCTTTGAGGATTCTGGGCGGCCGTCGCCAATGAATGCCGTCGTCGGATTCCATGTAGGCGAGATGCGAGTTGCTCATCGACTTGTCCTCGCGCCACGCCCCGTACCAGATGCGAAATATACCGGTCTCCGGTGCCCGCGACACGGTAAAGTATGGCTGAAAGCAACGGTCGGCCGGGCCGGTGACGATCGGGTTGGGAATGCCTGGATCGCGATTGGGCGAGTTCACCCTGCGGATGATGCCCTCGGATGACTCGATCAGGAAGTCATCGATCAGTAAATGCGGCCCCGGTCCAAGCCGGATCGGACCGGCCGAGCGACCGCCGCCGGCCACCGTTTCCGGAGTCTTGTAGATCAACGCACGATTGGCATAGGACGGGCTCTCGCCCGCGGCACTCTTACGTGCTGAGAAAGCCGCAATCGCGGCGGTCAACATCACGATGGCTCGCAAGACGTGGTTCACGTGATGCCTCCTATATCAATTTCTCTCCCTCAGACCAGACACGGATTCTCTGCCGGCCCGTAATGCCCTTCATCTTGATGAAGGTGTTTCTCGATGTCCAGCGCGTCCGCAGATGTCGTCAAGGACAAAGACCGCCGACCTTGTCTCGTCCAAATAGGCGTCCATGGGTATCCAGACGGTTCTTGCAGGCTCGGCAGCCCACACGTAGGATGGTTCTGTGAGAACGATTCGTTCTGTCGCACCACGTTGTAGAAAATCGCCCCTCGTCAGCTCGGAGGAGACATTGTGTCGAGAGTTATTTGTGCGTCAATTCTGTTCGCTCTCACCGCCGCCTCGGCAGCAGCCCAACCGCCGGCCCGGCAAGAGTTGAAGCTGCCGAGGCTTGAGGCGGCCCAGCCGAGGAATATCGTTCTCATTCTCAGCGACGACCACCGCTACGACTTCATGGGCTTTATGCCCGAGGCGCCCGATTTCCTCGAAACTCCCAACATGGACCGCATGGCCGCCGAGGGCGCACACCTGGTCAACGCCTTCGTGAGCACGTCGCTCTGCTCGCCCAGCCGCGCCTCGATCCTCACCGGTCAGTACGCCCATCACCACCGCGTCGTCGACAACCAGCGGCCCGTGCCCGAGGGAACGACGTTCTTCCCTCAGTATCTCCAGGCCGGCGGCTACGAAACGGCCTTTATCGGCAAGTGGCACATGGGACACGACGAGGACGATCCCCGGCCGGGCTTCGACCATTGGGCGAGCTTTCGCGGGCAGGGGGAGTATTTCAATCCCACGATCAACATCAACGGCAAGCGGAGCCAAAAGGAAGGCTACACGACCGACGTTCTCACCAATCTGGCCCTGGATTGGCTCCAGAAGCAGCGGTCCAAACCGTTCATGCTCTACTTGTCGTACAAGGCGGTCCATTATCCCTTCCATCCCGCCCCGCGGAACCTCGGCCGCTACGAAAAGGCCAAGATCAAGTATCCCGAGACGATGGCCAACACCGAGGAGAACTATGCCACGCAACCCCACTGGGTCCGCGAGCGCCGCTACGGCATCCACGGCATCGACCACATGGAGACCGGCCCGTTGGACAACGATCCCGTGCCGTCGTTCGACGACCTCTACCACCGCTACTGCGAAACGGTCCACGGGCTGGACGAGAACCTCGGCCGCGTGCTCGACTACCTCGACCGCTCCGGCCTGGCCAAGTCGACGCTGGTGCTCTATTTGGGCGACAACGGTTTCGAACTCGGCGAGCACGGCTTCTACGACAAACGCGACGCCTTCGAGGAATCGATTCGTATTCCCATGCTAGCTTACGCCCCGGGGATGGTCCGCCCCGGAACCAAGCTGACCGAGATGGTTCAGAACATCGACGTCGCTCCCACGCTGCTGGAAACGGCCGGACTGAAGCCGCCCGAAGAATCGATGGATGGCAAGTCGTTCCTGCCGCTGTTGGCCGGCCGAAAGATTCCCTGGCGCGACAGGATTCTCTACGAGTACTATTGGGAATGGAATTTCCCGGCGACGCCGACGGTGTTCGCCCTGCGGACCGACCGATACAAGTACGTCTTCTATCACGGTGTCTGGGACATCAACGGCTTCTACGATCTGGCGACCGATCCGCTGGAGCGGCACAACCTCATCAACGTGCCCGCGTACCAGGAGCAGATCGCCACGATGCGCGACGAACTGTTCGACCGGTTGGAAACCTCCGGCGGCCTGCAGATCCCGGTCTTCCCGCCGCGGGGCGAACGGCTCGGCGAAAGAAAACTGAAGCGGTGAGAACCCGCGTGAACATCCATTTCCTCAACTTGTTGGTTTCATGAACGCCAAGACTCCCCGCCTGCTCGCCCCAATTCATCGTGTCTGGGCCCTGCTGCTTGCCGTCGGTCCCGGGATCTTCTGCATCGGATACACGATCGGCACCGGCAGCGTCACCTCGATGGCCACGGCTGGCTCGCGCTTCGGGATGCAACTGCTCTGGGTGTTGCTGCTAAGTTGCCTCTTCTCCTGGGTCTTGATGGAAGCCTTCGGCCGTTATGCCATTATCACCGGAGACACGGCGATCCACAGCTTCAAGAATCGCCTGGCAGGCGGGCGGCTGATTGCCATGCTCACGGTCGCCGGCGTGGTCGTCGCCCAGTGGAACGCCCTTTCCGGCATCCTGGGGCTTTGTTCCAGCGCGCTGTACGAGACCGTCCGGCTGTTTTTTCCACAACTCGCCGCGGAGAACTATTGGGCCGTGCTGGGAATCGCCACGACGCTGATCGTCTTGATGTACGGGCTGCTGCTCGTCGGTCGCTACTCGTTCTTCGAGAAGGTGCTGGTGGTGTTCGTCACACTGATGGGCATGTCGTTCTTGATCTCGATGCTCCTGGTTCTGCCGCCTGCCGCCGACGTCGTCGCGGGACTGGTGCCGCGCATTCCGAATGCGCCGGGGGCCAAGCTGATGGTGGCGGCCTTCGTCGGTACGACCATGGCCGCGCCGACGTTCGTCGTCCGGCCGCTGCTGTTGCAGGGCAAAGGCTGGACGGCAATCCACCGCAAGGAACAATCGCGCGATGCGATGGTGTCGGCCCTGCTGATGTTCGTCGTCAGCGGCTCGATCATGGCCTGCGCCGCCGGAGCCCTCTACGCCGACGGCAAGGTCATTACCAAAGTACTCGATATGGTCCAGACGCTCGAGCCGATTGCCGGTCGCTTCGCCGTGGCGGTTTTCATGTTCGGCGCCCTCTCGGCCGGCCTGTCGAGTGTGTTTCCGATCTTGATGGTCTGCCCCTTGCTGGTAGGCGACTACCGGGCCGGCCGACTCGATACCCGCTCGCCGATGTTCCGCATTCTTACCGCGGTCGCCTGTGTCGTCGGCCTGACGGTGCCCGTGCTCGGCGCCAACCCCATCGTCGCCCAGATCGCCACTCAGGTCGCGAATGTCTTTGTCCTGCCGGTGGTGATCGCCGGAATCCTCTACCTGTCGAACCGCAAAGAGATCATGGGCGAGCACCGCGCGGGATTGCTCTTGAACGTAGGCTTGATCGCGGCACTCGTATTCTCGTGCCTGATCTCGTATACCGGTGTTTTGGCGTTGAGCGATTTCTTCGGCTAGGCATACTTGCACGATTGATGAGCGACCATTTTTTCAGTTGCGATTGGGGAACCAGCCACTTCAGGCTCCGTCTCGTGCGGCGCCGGCCCGTCGCCGTCGTGAGCGAATATCGGTCCGAAGAAGGCGTCGCGAAGCTGGCGACGGCCGCGCCGTCAACGACCCGCGCGGAGCGGTTCCACGCGGCGCTCCTTCAAGGCATCGAACAATTGCCGGATCTTCCGGTCGACGTCAACGCCTTGCCGGCGGTGATTTCCGGAATGGCAGGCTCTTCCATCGGCTGGCGCGAAGTCGCCTACCGCCGGCTGCCGTTTTCGTTGGACGGCGGCGACCTCGGTTGGCAGAACGTCGGCCCGCGGAACACCAGCGGCGCGCCGATCTATCTTCTCGCCGGTGTGCGGAGCGATCGAGACGTCATGCGCGGCGAAGAGACGGAAGCGGTAGGGTTGGCGAGCCTTCCTGGTATGGCCGATCTGCTCCGGGAAGGGGTCGTCGTGCTTCCCGGCACCCACTCAAAACACCTTCACGTGGTCCGAAACCGCATCGTCGATATCCACACGTCGATGACGGGCGAACTGTTCGACCTGCTTCGCCACCACAGCTCGCTACGGCACTCGACCGGACCGTTGCCAGAGGGGACGGAACCGGCGGCGGGGCCATTCGATCCGCTGGCAGAGCCGTTCCGTGAAGGCGTTGTCGAAGGAGCAAACACGGCCTTGCCAGCGTCGCTGTTCCAGGTGCGAGCGCGACAACTTCTCCGGAGTTGCGAGGCCGCGTCGAACACGGCCTTTCTCAGCGGGCTGCTCATCGGCGCCGAGTTGGCCCCGCTCGAACGCCAAACGGAATCGCTGCCCATCATTCTGGCCGCCGGCCCTCGCCTGGCTGGCCCCTATCGTGCAGCACTCGACCTGCTCGGATTGAGCGACCGCGTGAAGAGCATCCCGCCCGACCGAGTCGACGGACTCTCGGTCCTCGGCCACGCCGCCCTGCTTGACAGGCTGGAGTAGGCACTCGGAAGGTTCTGCTTGCCGAGCAGAACCTGTTTGGTAGGTTCTGCTTGCCGAGCAGAACCTCTGCCCAAGATCCCGCTCGGCAAGCGGGATCGACTACGTAACCAGCCAACCACAAACGAGGTCGTAGCCCACGGCAAAGATCGCTGCGTCGATCAGCAGATGGCTGAGCCAGGGGCCGTAGAGCGATCCGCTGCGATGGTAAAGCCAGGCCCAGAATGCTCCGCCTACCGCGACCGATAGAGTGAAAAACCAGGTCGCCACGGAAAACCATCCGAAATAGAAGCTCAACACCAGAATATGGTGCAACGTGAATCCCACGGCGGAGACGGCGATTGCGGCGACCACGGGCATCAGCCGCCGCAATTCCGCAAACACGAACCACCGCCAGTAGTACTCCTCCAGAAACGCATGGACGACCGAGTAGAACACGCCCATCGCGGCATATTCCCAGAGGCTGTCGATCTCGAAGGCGGCGATTTTGCCGCGGACGGTCTCCGCGGCCGGGGCCAGATACCCGGCCGGTTTCAGCCACAGGTGGTAAGCCAGCAAGGCCCCGGCGAAGACCGTCAGGCCGAAAAAAAGCCCCGCGGGCAGTCCGGCTCTACGAGCCGCCGGAAAACTGAGACGTTGCCGCTCAAAGCAAGCCACCCAGACGACGGGAAGGACGAATTGCACCGACTTGCCCAGCCCGTAGGCGACCTGTTGTAGCGCCGGCGCGGCACCGGCGAGTGCGATGAAGTAGACCCAGGTAGTCAGCGTGGGAAAGACGATCGCAAAGACAACCACGGCGGCCAACGCGGCGCGGGAAACGCCGGCTGGACCGCCCTGGACTGAATCTCTTGTGGGGTCGCTCATGGTGATTCCAGACAACCAAATCGCGGGGGTGATCGAATTGCGGATCCGCCCAGCGTCGGCCGCTCCCACGATCAGGCGAATTCCAAGGCTTCGCGCAACGCTCCTATTCCGCAGTTCCGGTCACCGACGAGAATCAGGCAACGGCGGAAGAGTACCTGTCGCATTTCGCGCGGCGACGATTCCTTCCCCCGCGTCGTTCTACCGGCGATTTCTTGTTCGCCGATGCCAAGTCGCGCGAAGAAACGGCCGCGCGCGAGCAGCGCGGCTACTGGCTGGCGGCTCACCCTTCCAGCGAGAAATCGAACTCGTTGCTCCCCTCCTCGACCCGGGCGCTGAGCCCGCTCGTGCGACCGCTGCGGTACTTATCGGGGATATTGGAAACTTCTTTCGTCTTGTGGGTTGTCTCGCCAGTCTCCGAGTCAGTCGTGGTTTCCGTAGGAGGCAGGATCGACACCTGGTATTGGCCCGGTTCTAGGCCGCCCTTGGCCGTATCGATTTCATACGTGCCGCCCGACTGCAATTCCGCCTGCCCGGCTCGGCCAGTCTCGGCGTTGTGGAAGCTAACGATCCCCTCTTCGACCGGCTGTCCGTTGTAGGTCACCGTGCCGCTGATCCTGCCCAGCGGTTCCGAAGAACCGCAGCCCGCGGCAAAAAAACTCAAGAAGACGGCGAAGAACGTCAAACTGGCAATCCGTAGCAACATGGCAAATCCTCGGAAAAACGGTAGTGCGTCTATTACTAGCAGCCCGGCTACTATCAGTAGCCGGGCTGCTCCTTGAACGTCTGGATTATCAGCAGCCGGACTGCTCAGAACCGCTTAGAACTCGCCCAGCACGTTTCCGTCGTCGCGGTTGGCCAGGTAGCGGAGCGTCTGCAAGGGAATCGTCTCGCTGAGGAACCGCACCGAGCCATCGCCGAGCAGGATGTTGGCCCCGCCCGGGTGTGCCGACTGGATCGGAGTATTGCAGTCTTCTCTGCGGGTGCCCGGGCTGCCGCTGCCGTCAGCCGTCAGGTAATCCTTGGTCCCGACCGGTACGGCGACCGTGGTCAAATTGAAGCAGCGGGCGCCGTTGCCGGTGGGATAGGTGCCGTTGCCATTGGGATTGGCTAGAGCGTCCTGCCCCATCCAGGCGCCGCTGGCGCTCTGCGGACGAATTTCCGTCTTTGCACCGGTCGACGTGCGGCCCCAATCGCTTTGCTCACCGACGATCATCGTGTTGCTCGTCCCGTCGAGAATGTCACGGAAACTCAGCGCCCGGTTCTTAATGAAGACTCCGCCAGCCGATGCCGGTCCGCGCTCGGCAAGATGGTCGGTTGTCGCGTGGTCGTCCCCACCGCTGATCATGACGTACGAGGTGTATTGGAGCTGTCGACCGTTTGGCTGCACCGTGCAGCCGGCGCAGTTAAACCCGTTTGGAATAGCCGTATCGAGCGGGCTGGACGGGCAGAGCAAGGCGTTCACAAGAACCCCGTTCAACTCGATATTCGGGTCGCTGGCCACGTTGGCGAAGTAGAATGCGTTTCTGTTGAATTCCAGACCGTCGTACAGCGGCGCTTGCTCCAAATAGGGCAGAATCAGAACCCAGCCCGTCGGGCCAAGGCCGTTGACGATGTTGCCCGAGGGAAACGACTTGAAACTGTCATGGTAGTTGTGCATCGCCAAGCCAATCTGCTTCAGATTGTTCGTGCATTGGGCACGCCTGGCGGCCTCACGCGCCGCTTGCACGGCAGGCAGTAGCAGGGCGATCAAAATGCCGATGATGGCGATCACCACCAGCAACTCGACCAAAGTAAAACCGGATCTTTCTTTCGCGCGCATAGACCTCTCCTCAACGAAAAAATTGCGCCCCGCAGGGGCAGAAAACAACTTCTCGCGACCCGCGCTCCCCTTAGAAGCCGGCCGAGAAAAGCGTCCGAGTGCCTGTTCCGTAAGTAAGACAGCCTGTTCCGAATCGACAGCAGGATCGGCATTCGCCGGGCGAGCACGCGGTGTCCGTGTGTTCCGCAGAGCGGAAACGAGGGTGCCTCGAATTCCGGTTTCAAACCGGACCCTCGACTGGAACGACGCGTTCCGACAAGTGCAATCCTAACACAACACTATATCATACCCCAGGTGGCCCACGGTGCGAACCCACCATCTGGAGAAAGGCTACTCCAACTCAAGCACCAGGGAGTTCTCGCCCTCCTCAATCTTCGCTGTCAGCCCGCTGGTGTGCTGATCCCAGTATTTCGGCGGAATGGACGCGGCCCTTTGCTCGCCCGATGGATCGGATCCGGCCGGGGCCACTTCCGCCGCCGAAAGGACTGCCACCTCGTAGCGGCCCGTGGGAATCGCTTGCTCGAAACGGAATTGGCCCGACGCGTCCACCGCAGCCACACCGGCCGGAGTCCCGTCGGATTGAAACAATTGCACGTTCGCTTGCGACACCGGCTCGCCGCCGAGAGTGACCCTGCCCGCAACGCTTCCGGCCGGTTTCCGCGGTTCACCACAGCCGGACAGGCCTACTGTCAGACCTGCAAACAAGATCAACGCCACGATACGCACTCGTCCATTCGATTCGGGCAGACAACGGACAGCAGAATCCTGCACGAGATAGTCTCCTGGATAAAAGCCTGACGTGCGTTCGCGTCAAGCTGGAAAGTCTGAAGTTCCGTTCTGTGTCGTCAATATTCGCCAACAACCTGGCCGTCGTTCTTAGAGCCCAACCGGCGTAGCGTGGCAAAATCGATCGTTTCAGCAAGGAACCGGACCGATCCGTCGACCAGCAGGTTGTTGGCGCCGCCGGGGTGCATCGAGTTGAGCACGGTATTGGCATCGTACGTGTTGTCGCAACCTGACCCGGAGACACAAACGGTGAGATCCGAATTGATCGGATAGCGAATCGTCGTTATGCCGGAACCCCAGTAGTCGCCGGGACTGAGATGCGATGCGGGTCGTAGCGGCGTGTTGAAGCCGGCCCACCCCGCGTGATAGCACGCGCGGACGTCCAACGTACCGACCCTTCCCGACTGCTCGCCGACAATCAAGGTGTTTGAGGTTCCGTCCAGAGCGTCGCGCATATTCACCCAGCCATTGGGGAAGAGCATGCCGTTCTCGCAGAAGACACCGCCATAGTTGTTCGGTCCAGCACCGCAGACATTGGCCCGGCCGGCCGGATCGGGATAGGCTCCCGCGATGCCGACATAGTCGTGGATCTGGCCGTTATCTTCGTTTTGATACGTGGTGAGCCCGCTCCTTGCAGTGGGCGAGAACTGATTGGAGGGACAGACCCAGCCCGGCACGACCAGCCCCTTGAATACGGCGTTCCTTCCGGTTCCATAACCGTAGGATGCGTTTCCATCTCGCTTCGAGGAGAATCCACCGATATTCGCTTGCGAACTGATGTCGACCTGATCGTAGAGCGCGCCCTGCTCCATGAAGGGTAGAATCCCGACGCGCCAGTTCGGCGCCCCGATCGGAAATCGCGACCCGTGGGGGAACGTCAAGTACGTGTCGTGGTAGTTCTGCAGCGCCAGCCCCAACTGCTTAAGATTGTTGGAACACTGCGACCGCCGCGCCGCCTCGCGTGCCGCTTGCACCGCCGGCAACAACAGCGCGATCAAGATTCCGATGATCGCAATGACGACCAGAAGTTCAACAAGGGTAAACGCGCGCACATCTCTCTGAGAGATTCTCATGAAACCAGTGCCTCCGAATTCCGGTGTGAGGAAGGAAATAATCGCAAAGCTTGCTTGCGGCGCCGCGCTGCCAACCAGGCAAAAAGGAAGGATCGTAGGGGAAGAGGTATTATATGCAGCCGCTTCCGCCGCCGCAAGCATTGAGTCGGGACCGGCGAGTCATTTCCCCGCCTTAGAGCCCATCCCAAAACCTTGGCGGAGAGGGGGACAGGCACATTTTGCTCCGAAGACTCCGCAAAATGAGCCAGTCCCCGGCGGTTTTGGGATCGGCTCTTAGTCCAATCCGTGCAGCAGTTCCACGCCCAACGGCGATGGCTCGGCGCTCGCCCCATCGCGCAAATGTTCTTCCGCCTGCCGGAGCACGTCCCGCAGCGACTCGACGACGTGCGGACAGCGTCCGGCCACGTCGTTAAACTCCCAGCGATCGTCGGGCTTCAAATAAAGCTGCACGGTATCGGCAAATCGAGCGAACCAGGCGGGAGTGACAACCCCCCGTTCCTTGCCCGGGCCGGCAATCACGAGACGATCCCGCACCTCCCCTGCCTCGTCGCGAATCACCGGCAGAAGGCTGCGACCGCGACGTTGAGGATCGTGATCACCCGCGTCAAACCAGTCCACCAGCGTCGCACACAGGTCCGCCGGTTCCGCCAACGCCCGCGTTCTGCCAACTCCCTGGCCGTCGGCCAGACGAAGAAACACCGGCGCGTGGGCGATCTCGCCGTGTACATTTTCTCCCTGCCCGCCCACCAGGCGATGCTCCCCCAGAGGAAAGCCCCGCGCGGAGGCCAGCAGCAATAGCGCATCCTGCCAATGGGAACTCGTCTTCAGCCATTCGATGAAGACGCCCAGGCAATGATCCAGCAGGGTGACCTGGCCGGCGTAGGACTGCGTGATTCCCAGCAACAAGTCCGGATCGTAGTCATCGGCGAGGACCACGCTGGGCACCGCCGCACAGCGGGGCGGGTCGGGGTCTTCGTCGGTTCCATAGCGAGTGCGGAATTCGTACGGCGCGTCCCACGCTCCGGCGAGCCCTTTCAGATGGCACCAGACCAGCGATTCCTCGTCGGCCGTCTCGAACCACTCGAGCAGTTCCGCAAAGCTTTGTGCGAGCGAACTTTCTTCCCAACGGACCGCGAGTTGCCGAGTCTCGGCGGCCGGCAGGAGAAAACGCTTGGCAAAACCCTCGGCGAGAGGATGCGCCAGTACCGCGGGGTCGTCGCTAACCAGCGCCGCCACGGCGCCGCGGGCCGACAACAACGCCGGCAGCGAAAGCCGCCGATCCGCCGGCACCGGCGGTTCGAGCGCGTGACGACCCTGCCAGAGCGACCGATAGAGTACGTCCAGCCGAGGACTGTCGATCCAGTAGCGGTCCAGCAGGAAGCTTTCCGCGGCCAGCCGATCCAGCCAGGGCGTTTCGATCCAACTGTTTCCGTACGCCCCCACATAGCCGATGTGGAGGCGGTCGATCAGGAGGCAAATTCCTTTCATGCCCCGATTGTACCCGGCGGCTGGGGGTTGCGCCAGTAGCGCCTCTATCGCTCGTGCTCCGGCAAGCATGGTTTGGCGGGTAGGGCGGAATTCATTCCGCCCAGGTAGCCGACTGAAGCCTGCCCTGCGATTCCTTAAATCACGATGGACGGAATGCCAGCCTTGCTTGCGGTCAGTACGCGCCGCGGCCGCTAATCACGCTCCACGGCGTGCGGAGCAGAAGGTTCAAGTCTGTCAGCAGGCTTTGGTTCCGGATATACCACAGGTCCATCCGCACCCAATCCGTGAACGCAACTTCGGAACGACCGCTCACCTGCCAGAGACACGTCAGTCCCGGCATCACCGCCAACCGTCGCCGCTGCCACGGTGTATATTGAGCCACCTCTTGGATCACCGGCGGACGCGGCCCCACCAGCGACATCTGGCCGAGAAGGACATTCAACAGTTGCGGCGTTTCGTCCAGGCTTGTCGTTCTCAGCAGTCGTCCGAAGCGAGTCACCCGCGGATCCCGGCGGTTCTTGAAAATCGGCCCGTCTTTCTCGTTGGCCACCGCGTGCTGCGCTTGGTTGGCATTCCACGCCATGGTGCGAAACTTGTACATGGTAAACGGGCGGCCCAGGTAGCCCAGCCGCACCTGCCGGTAAATCGGCTTGCCGCGGGTGGTAACCAGGAGAACCAGGAACACACCCAGAAGAATCGGTGCCAGCAGAGCAAGAAGAAGCGCGGCGCCGACGACGTCCATGAGGCGTTTTGCCGCTTGATAGCCGCCACGCAATTCGCCCTCGGGTTGGACCAGCGGTCGGCCGCAACGTAGCTGTTGCTGGAACAACGACGGCCGACGGCCGCTGAGGCGACGTATCCGAACGCCGCTTCGACGTTGCGGCGCCGGCCGAGCGACCTCGACCTGTGGCAGAGCCGCGGTCGTGGCAACGACCGTTTGCAGCAGTCCGCACGCACCGCCTTCTGAATACGCGGCAGGCAATCTCTCGGTCGGGTAGATTGGAATGGCGATCATGGAGTGCTTCTTTCTCAATCGGCTGGTTCGTGCTCGAACGGCAGGCAATCCTGAGCAGATGGCGTGCCGAAACCAGAAGGCTCGCTCGACCAATGTCGCTAACCCCTACCGCAGTCATCACTTAGCGGCGAGCGCCGGAATCGGACCGGACCAACGGCGCCGGCCGGACGTTGCCTTCGCGCAACATCCACGGCGACGGCGCCGATGCCTTTGTGCCACACCATCCCGGTTGCTCTCACGGTTCAAAGGGCGGCTTGACCATTGAGTGTCAACTTCTGCAGGGCCTGCCGCAGCGAAAGGTGGGCGCTATTGGCCGACTGCGATTTCGTGTTGAGAATCACGGGGAAGGTATCCGCAGTCGGGGGAGCAACTTCTGTGGGAATCGCGGCCTGCGACGGCTCAAGAGTCAGGAAGACGATCCCCAGCCCGGTTGCCATCCCGGCGGCGATTCCCATCAGCACCAGTGCCAGACGGCCGGGGCCGATCGGATCGATGCCCGTATCGGGCACGTCAATGCGGGCGATGAGGCTGGCCGCGTTGGCGGTCGCCTGAGTCGCGCGGGCTTCGGCCAGCTTCTGTTCCGCTCGCTGGAGCAGTTCGGCGCGGTTGCCCGCTTCGGCGACTTGATTGGAATACGAGGCTCGCACCGCGGCCAGTGAAGCGAGCTTTTCCTGCGTGGCGGCAAGCTCTTTCTCCATCAGGCCGATGCGATCGCGATTCAGTCGCAACTCGGACTGGATTCCGCGAACCGCCGTGGCAAGTTCCTCGCAGAGATCGGAGCGGATTTGCCGCTCGGCCTCCATGGCAGCCACTACCAGCGGATGCGCCGACGACATGCGGCCTCGCAGGTTGGCGGCGTTCAACTGGGCGTCGACCAGGCCGTCCTTCATTCGGCGAATCGCCGGTTGCGCGTCGAGCAGGCGACTCGGGGCGCTAATGAGCACGTTCGGGTCGGCGCCGGCTTCGCGAAGCAGGGCGAGCAGTTCCTCATTGGCCGAGCGTTCGACTCTCGCCTGACGTAATTCGTTTGCGATTTCAGTCGTCGTCCGCCGCAAGGAGCTTTCTCCGGCGCTGGAATCGTGGAGGATCCGCAACTCGGCCAGTTCGGCGCCCGTTTCGGATTCGACCACCGTCAGCCGATCGGTCGATTCCTGCAGGTCGTTGGCGGAGAGCGCCGCCGCCTTGGCAAGTTCGCGAATCATGCTCTGGGCGCGGGCGTCGCGAAACTGCTGGAAGGCGGTTTCCAGTCGCTCGGCGACCGCCGCCGCCAGCGCGATCGCCCGTGGGCGGCTGGAGTCGCGGACCTGAAGGTAGAAAATCTCCGTTTTGCCGAACTCGGCCCCCTTGGGCGGCGAGAGCTTGACACAATCGCGCAGGTGGGCGACGTCTTCCGCCGTCGGCCAATTCTGACTCGATTTGCGGTAATCGGCCGGCGGGCCGACCTCTTGAAGCGCCGCGGACAACACCCCTCGACTCCTCGACAACTCAAGAATCGTCTCCTGAACGGTCTTCATCTCATCGACATGATTGAACTTGCCGGGAGAATCGGCATTGGCGGCAGCCTCGTTACGAATCATCATCGTCTGAGAGGCCTCCCAGGTGTCGGTCCGTACCAGGGCGTACAGTCCGACCACCGCGGCCACGGCCAGAGACGGAATCAGCCATCGTTTCGGGTGCGCCGCAAATGCGGCAGTGAATTGGCTCAGATCGAAACTCGCATGGGGATGTCGGTTCATCGTTGGGTTCTCGACGGAAGTCGCGGATAGGCTCGATTGGTCAGGCTCTCTGTGGCAGTGTGGCCAAAGCAAACCCGGTGCCGAGGGCGGAGCCTCACGAGAATCGTCAATGCATAAGTCTTCGTACCTCCAAAGGTTGCGTCGAAAGAACCGCAGCGGGACCGGTGAACCGACACGAAGAACGCGACGACGATGACGTGGCACAAAAACCACCTGCCGTTGCCAAACCGCAACGATGTTGCAGAAAGGAATTCAGCGGCGAACGGAAGCCTGACGTGCGGCAGGCGAGTGGCAAAGGAAGATTAGTGCTGCACTCACGCGCGGCTGCGAGTGCGAAGGGGTCGGGAGTCTTTTTTCCGTGTCGGCCGGACAACACTTTCGCGTATGGAGAGAACTCTTCAAGCCGACACGGAAAAAAGACTGCCGACCCCTTCCCACGCCCACGGACCGCCGGGCGAACTAGACTTGAAAATCCAAACCCCAAACCCGCGCAAGATTACACGAGATGCAAATCATCCGCTACTCGCATCTTGACGAGATTCTGCCTCTGGCTTCCGACTGGGATCAACTCGGCCGGGGTGTGCCGTTTCGGAGTTGGGCTTGGATGTCAAACTGGTGGCGCGCGTACGGAATCTCCACAAACGGTTCAGCCAATTCCGATCGGCAACTCTACGTCTTGGCCGTGTTCGACCACAGCACGGAGCTGGTCGGTCTGGCGCCTTGGTTCGTCCGGCATTCGGCGTCGCAGGGGAGCACCGTGCGGTTCCTTGGAACCGGAGAGGTCTGTTCCGATTACCTCAGCCTGCTGTGCGAACGAGATCGCGAAGACGCGGTCGCCGCGGCCCTTGCCCAGTGGCTCACGGAAAAGGCATGTCGCCCCGGGCCGGACCGCTGGGATCTGCTTGCGTGGGAGGGAATCGACCCCGAGGATGTGGCCACCCGGCGACTGTCCGACCAGCTCGCCCAACGGGGACATACCATCCACACGCGTCCCGGGCCGAACTGCTGGCGTATCGAATTGCCCGCCACGTGGCAGGAACACCTGGCGGAGCTTTCCAAAGATCATCGCAAACAACTTCGCCGGCTCGAGCGCGACTATCTGGCCACCGGCCGTGCCAGGCTTCACACAGCAACCAACCGGGACGAATTCGAAACGGCACGGCGGATCCTGATCGATTTGCATCAGCGGAGGCGGACCGCGCTCGGTGAACCGGGCTGCTTCAGCTCCGTGCGGTTCGCGGCCTTTCACAACGACGTCATGCCTTCCCTGCTGGCCGACGGCCGGCTTCGTCTCTCTTGGGTCGAATTGGACGGCCGGCCGGCCGCCGCGGAATACCACGTGGCCGATGGAGGCGTCGTCTACGCCTATCAGGCCGGCATCGAGCCGGAACTGCTGGAACACGGCCCTGGTCGGCTGGCCAATCTGATGACGATCCGGCAGGCGATCCAGCGCGGCGATCGGGCCTTCGACTTTCTCCGCGGCGACGAACCGTATAAAGCGCACTGGCGGGCGAAGCCCCGCGCCTGCGTCGACATCCGCGTGGTTCCAACGGGAATCTCCGCGAGAATTCGGCACGGAGTCTGGCTGACCGGCGTGGGGATGAAACGGTGGTTGAAAAACGGGCTCGGATTGATGACCGGCAACGCCTAGGACGGAGACGACCGCGCATGAACCAGGACAGCCCTCACCTGCCCGTCTGGAAATCTCTCTTGCTGGGCGGCTATTACCGTGCTTCGCTGCCATACCGTTGGTGGCGGCAAGCGGCGGCGATCGCGGAGCACCGCGTGCCGATTGTCGTCCTCTTCTACCACCGTATCGCCGATGATGGCGCCACGTCGTGGACCATGTCCAATCGTTGCTTCGAGCGCCAAGTCCGCTGGATGGCCGATCGCTTCGATCTCGTTTCGCTGGCGGAGGCACAGCGACGAATTCGCGACGGTGAGAACACCCGGCCGGCGGTGGCAATTACCTTCGACGACGGCTATGCCGAGAACTGCCACCGCGCGATTCCTCTCTTGGTGAAAGAGGGTATTCCCTGTACGTACTTCGTCGTCCTTCACAATGTTCTCCGGCAGGAACCGTTCTTGCACGACGTGGCGCGCGGTCACCGCTTCCTGCCCAACAGCGTGGAGCAACTCCGCGCCATGGCAACCGCCGGCGTGGAGATTGGCGGCCACACGTACAGCCACGCGGAACTAGGGCCGATCGACGACGAAGATGATCTGTATCGAGAGATCGTCATGGCCGGCCGCGAACTGCAGCAGGTGATCGAGACGCCGGTCCGCTACTTCGCCTTTCCGTTCGGGCAATACGAGAGCCTCAGCGGCAGGGCGTTCGAGATCGCCCGCGAGGCCGGATATCGCGCGGTCTGCTCGGCGTACGGGGGCTACAATGTTCCGGGCGACGACCCGTTCCATATTCAAAGGATCCATGCCGACGAGGGGATGATCCGGTTGAAGAACCGACTGACGATCGACCCTCGCATGAGTCGGACGGGGCGATTCACTTGGAATCCGTCCAACGGCGGAACCCAAGTCGTGAAGGATCGCGTGTCATGAGCCTCTGCGAACTGACCGTCACCGACGAATCGCTGCCCCCGCCACGCGACGCGCTCCGCACGGATACGCTCGCCGAAAGCGTCTTGATTCTGTTGATCCTGACGGTCGTGCAGCGGCTGGTCGGTTTCGTGCGGGCGGTTCTCTTCTGCCGTTGGCTGGACGCCGAGCAATTGGGGCAATGGGATCTGGCGTTCGGCTTCCTCGTCTTGGCGGCGCCGCTGATCGTGCTGGCCGTGCCGGGAGCGTTCGGGCGATACGTCGAGCACTATCGCCAGCAGGGGCAGCTTCGATCGTTCCTACGGAGAACCCTGGCGGTGTGCGGCGGACTTGGCCTGGCGTCCGCGGCGGCGGTCTACCTCATGCGGCGATGGTTCGCCGCACTGATCTTTGGCAGCGACGACCATGCCGAGATGGTTGCCCTGCTGGCCGTTTCCGTGCTGGCGGTGGTCGCGTTCAACTTCTTCACCGAGCTATTCACCGCCCTGCGAAACGTGCGGCTGGTTTCCGCTCTGCAACTGCTCAACAGCGTTGCGTTCGCGGTTTTCGGAGTTGCCTTGCTGCTTGGATGGCACAACGGGGCCGAGAGTGTCGTGCTGGCGTACGGCGGCGCCTGCCTGCTCTCGGCGTCGGTCGCCTTGGCCTACCTGGGCAAGTCGTGGCGGAAGCTTCCCGAAGAACGCGTTCGGCCCACCCACCACGAACTGTGGTCGAAGCTCATGCCGCTGGCGGGCTGGATCTGGATGACGAGTCTGCTGATCAACCTCTTCGACATGGCGGACCGCTACATGATCGTCCATTATTCCGGGCCGGCGGTAGGCGATCCGTTGAGCGTGGTCGGGCAGTACCACAGCTCTCGGGTTGTGCCGCTGCTTTTGGCGTCGGTTGCCACGATGCTCGGCGCCATGATCACTCCGCATCTGGCTTGCGACTGGGAGGCGGGACGGCGGCGGCGGGTCTCCCTGCGACTGAACCTCTTTCTCAAACTCCTCTGCTTCACACTGAGTTGCGGGGCGGTCCTAGTGCTGGCCGCGGCGCCGCTGTTGTTCGGGGTCGCCTTCCGTGGAAAATTCGACGGCGGACTGTCGGTGCTCCCCTGGACGCTAACTTACTGCCTCTGGTTCGGTATGTCGATGGTCGCGCTGAACTATCTCTGGTGCGCCGAAAAAGCCGGATGGGCGGCAGTCGGCCTGGTAGCCGGCCTTGCCGTCGACGTCCTGCTCAATGCGATGCTGCTGCCCACGATGGGGCTCGAAGGGGTCGTGTGGGCCAGGTGTGTTGCCAGCGTCGTGGTTCTGCTGACCGTCCTGCAGGTCGCCAGGCGGTTCGGTTTCCGCACGGACCGTGGAACATGGATTGTGCTCGCAATTCCGGCGGCGATTGCCTCGGGTCCGGTGATCGCCACCGTGCTGCTCGTCGCCGTCGCCTTAGCGGCGGCGACGTCCGATTGGATCCTCAGCGACGATGAAAGGCGTCTGCTTGCCGAAGGGGGCACGCGATACCTGGCCCGTGTCACCGGCAGACGGAGAGAGCGCCTTGAAGACATTTCACTTTCCATCAGGCCGGCGGAACGAGAATAGCCGTCCATGCCCGTTTTCCGGAAACATGCCATGCCACCACGTCGTCGATGGCTGCCGATCGAGGATCGCGGCCCGCTGCGAGTCCTTTTCGTTATCACCTCCATGCCCGTTGGGGGCGCCGAAACACTGCTGGTCGAACTGATTCGCAGGCTCGACCGCAGTCGCTACGCGCCGGAGCTTTGCTGCCTGAAATACCCCGGCCCTTTGGGCGAGATGCTCGCCGCCGAGGTTCCGATGCATACCGGTCTCTTGGCCCACAAGTACGACTTCGGCGTGCTGGCTCGGCTGATCCGTCTGGTTCGAAACCGGCGGATCGACGCGGTCGTCACGGTCGGCACCGGCGGAGACAAAATGTTCTGGGGGCGACTGGCGGCGCGGTTGGCCAGCGTACCGGTGATTTGTTCGGCCCTGCATTCGACGGGCTTGCCCGATCATGTTGAATTGCCGAACCGGCTCCTGGCCCCCATCACGGATGCCTTCATCGCCGTTGCGGAACCGCACGGCCGCTACCTCGCCGAGCATGAAGGATGCCCGGCCGGCAAAGTTCGCGTGATTCCCAACGGGGTCGACGTCGCGCGGTTCCACCCCCGCTGGCCCGACCGCCGGCTCCGCGACGAACTTGGCATTCCACCCGACGCCCAGGTCGCCGGGATCGTCGCGGCGCTGCGGCCGGAGAAGAACCACGAGTTGTTCCTGCACTCGGCCGCCGGTATACGCCGCGAACTGCCCGACACTCGCTTCCTTGTCGTCGGCGACGGTCCGCGTCGGCAATCGCTTGAAGCGCTTGCCGGCAAGTTGGCCCTTACCCACTGTGTGCATTTCTTGGGAACCCGCGGCGATATTCCCCAACTGCTCGCCCTGGTGGACGTCGTGCTGTTGACCTCGAAAATGGAGGCTAACCCGGTTTCGATCCTCGAGGCGATGGCCTGCGAGAAACCGGTGGTGGCGACGCGGGTCGGATCGGTTCCGGAAACGGTCCTCGACGGCCAAACCGGGTTTCTTGTCGATCCGGAAAACGACCGTGAGATTGCTACTCGGACGGTAGAATTGCTTCGTGACCGCCAACGCGCAGCGGCGATGGGCCGTCGCGGCCGCGAGCACGTTCTGGCCCATGCGTCAATCGAGCAAATGGTGCAAGGATACCAGGATCTGATCGCGGACATCTACAGGGCGAAGTGCCCGGGAGTCGAGAGTCTCCCGACTATGAGGCCTTTCCTCACCACCAACAGTAAGCTACGATAAGAGCTTGGCGTGCGGCGGCAGAGTAGGAATAATGGCGGGTTTGGGAGCAGTGGACCATCGTGGTCGATCTAGGATCGCTGAGGCTGGAAGAAAAGCTCACCCGAGCTTTCCTGGCGCTTCTGGCCAGGTTTCTCAGCGGGGCCAGCGTCCGATGGATCGACTGCCAGCCCGATACCTGCCAGCGGGTCTATTTCGCCAACCACACCAGCCACCTGGATGCGATTGTCCTCTGGTCCGCCTTGCCTCAACAGGTCCGAAATATCACGCGCCCCGTCGCCGCCAAGGACTATTGGACCTCGGGGCCGATCCGCCGTTATCTGTCGAATCGAGTCTTTAACGCCTTGTTGATCGACCGAACGGAGATTAAGGTCCACCAGAGCCCGGTCGACGTGATGATCCGAGAGATCGCCCAGCGATACTCGCTCATCGTCTTTCCCGAGGGAGGGAGGAGCGCCGGGACGGAAATCGGAGAGTTCAAGAGCGGGCTATACTACCTCTGCAAGAAGCGGCCCGACCTGGAGTTGATCCCCGTGCATATCGACAATATGAACCGGATCCTGCCGCGTGGAGAAGTTCTGCCGGTACCGCTGCTGACCTGCATTAGTTTCGGTCCGCCGATCTGGCTGGAAGCGGGGGAGCCGAAGACCGACTTCCTTCGCCGGGCGCGCGAGGCGGTGCGCCGGCTTAAAGAAATGTAACCACCCCGCGGGGAATTCGAGCCCATGCTCGACGGAAGAACTCTCGCATTGATCGGCGGCGTCCTGGCGCTGCTGGGGGCCGCCACGGCCGTGCTGCAGATTATGCGGCGCCGCGTGGACGCGAGCGTCGACCCCGCCATCCTCGAGACCTTCCGCCTCCGCGTGAAGGCCTGGTGGATCCTCATGGCCACCTTGGCCGCTGCTTTCCTCTTCGGTCACTGGGCCACGGTCGGGCTGTTCGGCATGATCTCCTTCTGGGCGCTGCGCGAGTTCATTACCCTCACGCCGACCCGTCCCGGCGACCACCGCGCGCTGTTCTGGGTCTTCTTCCTGATTACTCCGGCGCATTACCTCGCCGTGGGCATGGACTGGTACTGGCTTTACAGCATTCTCATTCCCGTCTACGCCTTTCTCTTTGTCCCGGCGCGGATCGCCATGTCCGGCGACCCGAAACGCTTCCTGGAGCGGACCGCGAAGATCGAAATGGGCCTGCTGATCAGTGTCTACTGTTTGAGCTATGCATCGGCGCTGCTGAATCTCGACCTGCCCGACGAAAGCTTCTCCGCCAACGCGCGACTGCTCTTCTTCTTTGTCGTGGTGGTCCAACTAAGCGACGTGCTCCAATACGCGTGGGCCCAACTGCCCACCAAGCACGTCATCGTACCCACGATCAATCCCGGCAAGACATGGGAGGGCTTGCTGGGCGGTGCCGGAAGCGCGACGCTCCTGGGTGCCGCGCTCTGGTGGGCGACCCCCTTTCCCTATTGGCTCGCCGCCGGGATGTCGATGGTCGTCTCGCTGCTGGGATTCGCCGGCTCGCTGACCATGTCGGCGATCAAACGGGATCGTGGGGTGAAGGACTACGGCACGCTGGTCGAGGGCCACGGCGGCGTGCTCGACCGGATCGACTCGATCTGCTTCGCCGCGCCCGTCTTTTTCCACTTCACTCGCTATTTTCTCGTGCTCACCGGTTACATGCCGCCGATCGGATAGAAATCGACTGCGGTAGTCCCTTAGCGGCAGACCGCCGCGGAGGATGGTCCTCATCCGCCGCCCAACTGGATCACTCTCTGCCGCGGCTGCTGGAATTGCTGGGGATGGGTGACCTGCGTGCGGCCCGGACGGGATGGAGCGGCTCGCACCTGCCGTGGATCGGCGGCGATCTCGGCGGCCCCGGTGGGAACGACGCTTGAATCGCGGATTATCGAACTGCCGCCTGCCGTGGTCGCGGCGGGCGGTTCCTTATCTTCGATCCGAAAAATCAAATTCGGCTCCGGCCGCGGGCGACGGTCGCCGGCAGCCACCAGCGTCGTTGGCGGCACTGCTTCCGTCTGTGGCGCAACCGGTTCCATCGAAGGAAATCCCTGGCCGACCCACGCCAGCCAGGAATTCTGCAGCGCACCCAAATTCTCGATGCCGTAATGCTCTTTCGTGGCTCGCGACCAGTGGTTGTCACGCAATCCGTCCGCCACGTAGTTGACGTACTTCCGACGTCCGCCCTGCTGGATCAAGAACTCGGCGACCGTGTAACCCTGCGCGTACAGAGGCATGACGTCGCGGGGATACTCCGTCATGGCAAACATGCGATTGAACGCGATGCCCCGGCCGCTGCGAAGAAACTTC
This sequence comes from Rhodopirellula sp., assembly GCA_012728855.1. Taxonomy (GTDB): domain Bacteria; phylum Planctomycetota; class Planctomycetia; order Pirellulales; family Thermoguttaceae; genus JABWBD01. The sequence goes on from JAAYEH010000029.1 coordinate 45,491, forward strand.
TGAAGCATCCGCTGGTGCTTCTCCTTCTCGCTCTGGTGTTCCACACTGCTGGCGGCACCTTCGTCAGCCCAGCGGGGCAGAGGGCGACGGAAGTGGCTGGCGAAGACCATATGGGTGATTTCATGCGGCAGCACCGAATCGACGATGCGGTCCGCGGGCCCCTGGACCGTCATTCGCCAGCCAAATACTTCCCCCCGGTCGAATACAAAGCTCGTCTCGCCGCCCGCACCCAGGTTCTGACCGACGTGGACCGTCACCGGGCAGGGAGACGACCAATCGGGCATCTCTCTGCCGAGCCACGCGACGGCTAGCTCACCGCGGTACTTTTCCGCGGCTTTGCCGAATTGTTCGGCCAGTTGCGGATTGGGGGTATTGATGACGAAGTTCGCCGTTCGATAGCCGGCACCGGAAGATATGAGCAGAAGGGCCGCCAGCAAGGCGAGCCGTAGCGGTCGAGCGTCCATGCTCCGCAATCTCCAGTCCGAGAAACAAGCGATCGGCCACTTCCATGCGGCCGGCCGAAACCCCGACAGCGAGCAAAAGTCGGACCAATCGAACCGGTCACCATCCCCGGCGAATCGCTGGTCGCCGGAAACCTGCTGTCCGATCCGGGTTCAATCCCTTTGAACCAACGTTCGGACCGAAGCGACATACCGCAGGTGCTGTTGTAAACTTTGCAAAATTTAACTTACAGCCTTGGAAACGCCAATCCCAAATCCGGGTCGTGGCTGAGATGCCTAACAGGCCCAACACAGAACGGGGAATGGGGCCGAGCCAGACCTTCGCAAAACACGGAGATTGGACGACTTGGCGAGACACCTTAACCCATTCTTATTAGGGAGAACTGAAGTATTGGTGGCGGCATAAGTCCTCGTCTTGGGGGGATCTGCACTCGACTAATCTCCCGCAAGCGATTCCGCCGGCCTTAGCGCGCCGAGGAATTGATCGGCCCACCAGAAAACGTCTTGGTCGTGGACGTTTCGCTTGAGTTCCAGCATCCTGGCGCGACGGTCGGGCAGAGGCATTTCCAGCGCCGTTCGCAGACCGGCGACGATGCTCTGGGGCGACTCGCCGTCGACCATCACGGCGTGTTGCGCGAACTGCCAGGCCGCGCCGGCCTGGTGACTGAGCACGAGCACACCGTCGCGCGGGGCGGCGGAAACGTATTCTTTGGCCACGAGGTTCATGCCATCGCAGCGAGGAGTGACGATGCAGATTTTCGACATCTGCATCAGCGCGGCAACCTGCGCGCGTCGCCACCGTTCGGCGAACAGCCGGATCGCCTGCCAGGAAGTGTAGCGGTCGCGGATCTCCGAGACGCCGTTTTCCACCTTCGCCTTTTCTTCACCGTAGGCGGGAATATCTTTGCGGGAGAGGTCGAGCATTTGAACGAGTGAGACCTGCTCGTGATATTCGGGGTGTTTGTCGAGAAACATGCGGTAGGCTTCCAGGCGATTGGGGATCGCCTTGGTGTAGTCGAGCCGGTCCATGGAAAGGATCAACGTGTCGGCCATCGCGCCTAGTTTCCGCCGGACCGGCGCGGGATCCGCCCCACGTTCGAGCTGCGAAGGATTGATGCCGATCGGAAACGCCCCCAGCCGGATTTCCCGGCCGTTCAGTTCGAGCACCGCCTCGGATTCCGTCCGTGAGAGGAGCGTCGCGCCGGCGATCATGTCGGCGGCGGCGATGAAATTCTCCATGTAGGCCGGGATATGGAAGCCGACCAGGTCGGCACCTAAAACGCCCGCCAGAATCTCTTCGGCCTGAGGCTGCCGGCACATCACATCGGCCGGAGGAAAAGGGATATGAAGAAAATGGCCGATCGGACACTCGGGCATCTCCTCGCGAAGGATCTGCGGCAGCAACATGAGGTGGTAGTCCTGAACCCAGATCATGTCGCCGGGCTCGGCGACATGGCAGGTCTGCTCGGCGAAGGTGCGATTCATGGCCTCGTAAGCCGGCCAATGCCGCGAGGCATCGCGAGACATTTTGTGAGTCATGTTGTGAAATCGCGGCCAGAGATCCTGGTTGGCGAACTGCTTGTAGTAGGCGTCGTAAGCCCGCCGCGAAGGGATCACCGGATGATAGTAGACCCCACCGTCCCCAAGGCGAGCAAGCTCTTCCCGCCAGCGGGGATCGCGCTCGTCCTCGCACATGCCGCAAAACCCGATCCAGGCTCCGCCCACACGCGCCAACAGCGGCTTCATTGCGGTTACCAGCCCGCCGGCGCCCTCGCACACGGTGAATCCACCCTCTTCCCTCTCGAGCACCACGGGCAAACGATTGGAAACAACTACCAAACGTGACATCACAAGATCCTTTCCCTTTGAGAGATATCCTCCAAACCGAAGGAGAAGAGCCGCCTCTGGGACGGACCCGTTGCCGTAATGTTTGCGGAAACCATAGTCAGCCATGATAGCGTATCGCGCACCCGTTCGGCAAGCCGTGGCACCACCCGCATGAGCGGCACAGGGGCCGGCCGGGGAAATCCCCAAGGCTTCAAGAGTAGGGTTCCGCCCGGTCAGCGTGCCTATACCGAAGCCCGACGGAAAACTATCATGGAGTGACACCGCCGCTTCCGGGATAGGTAGTCCGACTACTGGCCAGCAGCCCGGCTGCCTGGGGTTCTGGCGGGCGGTTTGGTTCAACACGAGGGAGTGCGGCGGGATGGGAGTACCGAATGTCGTCATTGTTGGCCGGCCGAATGTAGGCAAGTCGAGCCTTTTCAACTGGTTGGCGGGCCGGCGGTTGGCAATCGTCGACCCCACCGCGGGAGTTACCCGTGACCGGGTTTGCCAGCTCATCCAGGTCGAAGAGCGATTCGTGGAGTTGGTCGACACCGGCGGCATGGGCGTCGAAGACTCCGACGACTTGACCGCGCATATCGACGAACAGATCCAACTGGCGATCGACTCGGCCGCCGTGATTCTGTTTGTCGTCGATACGCGGAGCGGCCCGGTGGTTCTCGACAAGCAGGTGGCCAAGCGGTTGCGCGCGGTCGACGTCCCGGTGCTTTGCGTGGCGAACAAGACCGACACGAATGAAATGCTCTCCAATGCCGACGAGTTCCACCGCTTCGGTTTTTCGGTGTTGCCGGTCAGCGCCGAGCAGAAGCGTGGGCGAGAAGATCTGCTCGAGGCGATCCACCGGCACTTGCCCGCAGCCTCCACCGACGGCGAGGAGTTCACCGATCCGGTGATGAAGGTAGCGATCGTGGGGCGGCGCAACACCGGCAAAAGCACCTTTGTCAACACGCTCGTGCAGGCCGAGCGGATGATCGTCAGCGAAGTCCCCGGCACGACTCGCGACAGTGTCGACGTCCGCTTCGAATTGGACGGGAAAGCATTCCTCGCCATCGACACGCCGGGAATGCGTCGCCGGCAATCGGTCGCCACCAACGTCGATTTCTACGGGGTCCACCGCGCCGAACGGAGCATTCGGCGCTCGGACGTGGCCTTTCTGTTCTTTGACGCCGCGGAAACAATCAGCAAGGTCGACAAGCAACTGGCCGAATACATCGCCGGGCAGTTCAAACCATGTATCTTTGTCGTCAACAAATGGGATCTGCTGGCCGACTCCATGCCGACCCAACAATGGGCCGACTACCTGCGCGACACGTTCCGCACGATGGGGCACGTGCCGATCGCCTTTGTCACAGGTAAGGCCGGCAAGAACGTCAAGGCGCTTCTCAATCACGCCCAGCACATCTTCAAGCAGGCGCGAAATCGGGTCTCCACCGCCGGGTTGAACAAAGTCGTTCGTGCGGCACTGCAACACTCTCCGCCGCCGCTGCACCAGAATCGCCGTCCGAAGATCTATTACGCCACCCAGGTCGCTGTCGAACCGCCGACCATCGTTCTGTTTTGCAACGACCCGAAGTCGCTCTCGCGCCCCTATCAGCGGTATCTGCTCAGCGTGTTTCGCGATGAGTTGCTCTTCCCTGAAGTGCCGATCAAGCTTTATCTCCGCAAGAGGGAGTCGACCGACGAACGGAACGAAATCGATGCGAAACTCACCGGCGGGAGCAAGCCGTAGTTGACCACGATCACCAGCCTGCAAAACCCGCGCGTCAAAGACGCCGTCCGACTCCGCAATCGACGCCACCGCGAGAAAGTAGGTCGGATCGTGATCGACGGGGCTCGCGAGCTGATCCGAGCGATTTCCGCCGGGGTGCGGCTGGTGGACGTGTTTGTCTGCCGTTCGCTCTGCAAAGGGGACGACGCAAACCGTGTGTTGGGCATGTTGCCGACCAGTGGCGCCGAAGTGCTGGAGGTGGCCGAGGCGGTCCTGGAAAAGGTGGCCTTCGGCGGCAGGGCGGAGGGCATGGTCGGGATTGCCGAAATGCCCGCGGCGAGGATCGAAGGCATCAAGCTTCCGCTCAATCCGCTGGTCGCCGTGCTGGAGGGGGTGGAAAAGCCGGGAAACATCGGAGCCGTGCTCCGCAGCGCCGACGCGGCGGGACTATCGGCGCTGATTGTCGCCGACGCCCGCACAGACCTCTACAACCCCAACGCCATTCGTGCCAGCCTGGGGACGATCTTCACGGTTCCGGTGGCCGCCGCCACCACGTCCGAGACATCCGCCTGGCTTCGATGCCGCGGCCTCAACATCCTGGCGGCTCGCGTCGACGGTTCGATTCCCTATACCGCAGCCGATTTCCGCGGTCCAACGGCAATCGTACTGGGCAGCGAGGCGGCGGGCCTAACAGAGGCATGGCGAGGCGCCAACGTTTCCGCCGTTCGACTCCCGATGCGCGGCACGGCCGACAGTCTCAATGTTTCGGCGACGGCCGCCGTATTGTTTTACGAGGCGCTCAGGCAGCGGACTACGCCTGATCCTTGAGGCCCTCCCTTTCAAGAACTTCGTTCCATGCCTGCCGAATTCCGCAAACTTGGAATGGTCTTTCTCTACCCAGACAACTGGTCGCTCGATGAAACCGACTTGCTCGCCGGCCGCAATGCGGTCACCGTTTGCAGCCCCGAAGGGGCGTTTTGCTCGATCGGCATCCATCCGCACGCGACCGACCCACGGGAATTGGCCGAGACGGCGGTCAACGCGATGAGAGAAGAATACAAGGAACTGGAGGTTGACGAAAGCCGGGAAGAATTGGCGGAGGAGGATCTCTGGGGCTACGACATCAGCTTTTATTACCTGGACCTGATCAACACGGCGACGATTCGCTGCTTTTCCACCGACGAGGCCGTCTACAGTGTCTTCTGCCAGGCGGAAGACAAGGATTTTGAACGATTGCGTCTGGTCTTTGCGGCGATCACCAGCAGTCTGATCCACAATCTCGATCGTCCCCATACCCCCTGACGCGGGAGTCTACCGCCCTTGCAGATTGAGGATTGACCGTCGAACAAGGGCATGGACGACGGCCACCGCACCGGATGGGGACGTTTCCGGCGTTTTGTAAGCTTTACAATGACACTCGACGCGAACCCGCGTGAAATCCGTGACGGCGCTGACTTCGTAAGCTATTCGCAGCCAAATGATTGCGACACGGCGAGCAGATAAACCCATGCTGCCGCCTTCAATTGGCGCGTTGTGTGCATATCGAACCGATCCGTGTTGAGTCGGCCAACCTGCTCGTCCTCGCGGATCCCGCACCCCGAGAACCAAGCCAAGGAGCCGGCAATTGCCGCACGAACCGTGAATCTAAGGTGATTGGTCGCCGGAGTATGGCGATATACGACCCGTAACGGGAATGCCGGTTTTTCACGGGTGAAGGGCTCGGTTTGCTGCATCCCCCACAGCAATCCGAGCCCTTTTTTCGGCCTGGTTCAAATCTCGACGTTGACAGGTAACAGAAAGTAGATCCCGCTTGCCGAGCGGGACCTGGGCGCGGAGTTGGCCTCCTATCGCCCCACCGAGTGGAAACTTCACTTAGCCGCTCAGGTTCCGCTCGGCAAGCGGGATCCACTGGCTGCGACCCGCTCTTGAACCAGGCCCTTTTCTCGTGGTTCTCACACCCGGTCGGATACTTGAGGCTGCCGGTGCCGCATCGATATAATGGGGCAAAGCGGCGTCTCTCCGGCATCCGGGATGCAACACTTGGCCAGGAGACATCCATGTCAGCGGCAGACCAAAACGCACCGATCACCCGCATCGGCGAAACCGCCGGACTCGTCTGGCGCGCTCTCACGGACAACGGCCCCTTGACGATCACCAAACTTGTCACAGCGGTCGGAGAACCGAGAGAAGCGGTGATGCAAGCCCTCGGCTGGCTCGCTCGCGAGGGTAAAATCTCGATCGCGGAGGACGGCCGGAAGCGAATCATATCGCTTCGCTCGTAAGGCGTGCGGCGGATGATCCCGTTCCATCAGGATTCCCATCAGCCCGGCTGCTTCCGAGCAGCCGGGCTGATCAATGGATAAGCTTTCATCCGCCGCTCGCCCAAGCATCGGCAAGTGTTGAGGCCCTGCAATGACGCGGAGACTGTTCCTCACCTTATTCCTGTTCGACTCCCCGCTTCGCCCGCGCGGCGGCCTTCATTCGTTCGATCTCCAAGCGTTGTTCCGCAGAGAGGACCGCTTCGACCTCAGCATCGCGCTCGTCGATCAAGGCGGCCAATTGAACTTTCAGTGTTTCAATCCGTTCGTGATACGTTTGCTGAATCCCGTAGATCCTCTGACGCTGCTGCTCGTCAATCACTTTGGCGAAATAGGCGGGCAGTCTGCCGCGGAACTGCCTCAACGGGGCTGCCGGCGATTGGGCAGCGGCTGCCGCGAAAATCACCATAACCAACCCAACCGCTACGCCCCTGGTCCATAGCTTGCTCATCGCAAGTCCTCCGAGGTAGTGTGAAAGAGAGACCTGAAACGGTTGGTACGCTTTTCGGCCATCATACTACGCCCGAGGAACCGGTCAACACCCCGCAGGAAAAAATCCGTAAGCCATTGGCTCGCATTGATTTATGCCGCGGGTGGTTAAAAAAGAAAGATCATGGTACGACGTTCCTTCGTCATACCATGATCTCTATCCTAAAAACGGGACGATCCTGTCCCGCCCTCCCGACATTCATCGGTTATTATCGGAAAAGGCGGACGAACCACTCCAGGCGTTTTGACGAACAGGGAAGGAATCTTGCGTTCGAGCCCCTCAGCGGTCAGGATGGAATTCTGTGGAGGTTCGTGCCAATGAATCCGATCGAGTGGTTTTACGCGAAAGACAACAAGCGGCTCGGTCCGGTTTCGCCGGCCGAGCTGAAGCAACTCGTGGTGCGCGGAGAGTTAACGGGCGGCGATTTGGTATGGCGGCAGGGTATGAGCGATTGGACGCCCGCGCGCCGCGTCAAAGGACTGTTCGACAAGGCTGCCGATCCCGCGGCAGCCATCGACGGAACTTCCAGCTCAGTCGGACCACGGGCGGTGTCCGCGTGGTCGGCGGTTTACCGACGGATGCGCGGCGGGGCGTCGCATCATGTTTTTGATGATTTATTGGACTTCGCTCGCTCCCATTTCACCACCCAGTTTGTGGAAACGACCTCGCGGCTCTTCGCCGCCTGCGGCTGCTACGGGCTCTATGCGGCGCTGGTATTGCTCATTGTGTATGCGGTAGCCGCCGGGCTTGCCGGCGCTGGGGCGGCGCGAGTACTGCCGGCGGTGATCGCCATTCCGGCGCTGATCGTTCTGCAATACGTAGCCGGCCGCTTTCTGGAAGAACTGGAGCGGTTGAATCGCGTAACGCCAGGGCGACTGACGTCTTCGGCCGTCCCCGATTGCTTCGCGCTGCTGAGCTTTTTTGTCGGCGCCACGTCGCTCTTGGGCCTGACCATCCTGGCCGTGCAAACCGAGCAATTCCATTGGATCATCCCAGCTCTGGCGGTGTTTATCCTCTGCCAGTATATGGCTGCCATTGCCATCAATCTGGAGACCCTCTACATCACGATTACCACCACAGCCGTGGCCGGTGAAGAGGCTCTCAGCATTGTGTCGTTTTTTCTCAAGCTCCAACTTCGGATGGTGCCGGTCGCCTTCGGTGTGGGTGTGGTCTCGGGCACCGCCAAACTGGCATTCGCCGCCTTGGAAGTGATTCTCCGCTCAAAAGAAACCAGTCTCCCTGTCGTGCTCAACGCATGGCTAGCAGCGATCTCTCCGTTCGGCCTATTATTCGGCGCTGCGATTTTGCCGCTTGTCGTATACTGGTTCTTCCTTTTTCAGCATCTCATAATCGACATCCTGCGCGGAATCATTTCCCTCTCCAATCTTGCTGAACAGCGGCCCGCGGAGACCGAATCGGAGCGGTCGTGACCGGCGGCAAACCTCGCCGCTGAAAACTTGACTCGTGATGGGCGGGCGACTATGCTCGCTCATTGTGTCACCCAACCTGCCTGTTTCGAGGAGCCTGCCATGAGACTGACCTGCATCCCAATCTCCCTCTGTTTGGCAATCGTTCTCGCACTCGCCGCATGCGCGTCGGCGGAGGAGAAGAAAGGCGAATGGAAACCGCTCATGGATGGAAAGACCATGGCCGGTTGGCATCCGGTGGGCGACGGGCAGTGGACCGTCGAAGATGGCGCCTTTGTCGGACGGGCGAACAACGAGAAGCTCTACGGGCTTCTCTTCAGCGACAAGACGTTCAAGGACTTCACGGTCCGATTCAAGTTCAAGTGCCTCTCGGGCGACAGCGGATTCTACATCCGCACCGAGTTCAAAGAACCGGACAAGGCGAATGGTTTGCAGGTTCAGGTCGGCCGGCTGAAGAGCGGCGTAGGCGGGATCTACGAGAGTTACGGGCGGGCCTGGGTCGACAAGCCGACCGACGAGGAAGAGAAGTCATACACCCGCGACGACCAGTGGAATGAAATGGTCATCGACGCGCATGGCGGCAACGTGACCGTGACGGTCAATGGTATCAAGAGCGCCGAATTGAAAGATGACCCGGCCCAACAGGAAGGCCATTTCGCCCTGCAAATGCACGCCAACTGCGTGATGCACGTGATATTTAAGGACATCGAGATCAAGCAGTAAGGATCAGGGTGTGGAGCGCAAGGGGGTCGGGTGAAGAATCGGAATAGTCCGTTTGCTGCTCATGTTCCACCGCAGTCACGATCAGGCTGTAACGTTCCCGTCAACCAATAATGATGTCAATGGGAGCTTCGCCCACGCAGGGTCAGAGTGCCGTTAGTCGTTAGCAAGAGACGTAACAGCCGCCTTGACGTCTAATGGCGATCGGCCCCCAACCTGCGCAATAACATGGACCTGTCCCCTTTGAATCCACCTGGAGGCGATGTGCGACGCATTACACAGCCGACCTGCACGGAGCGACAAGGGGACGGGACTCGTTTTTGGCCTCTTTTTGATTTCGCGGGGTCAACAGCCGGCGTGGGCTGGCCCACCCCTGACGATGACTGCCGAACCCCGCTTGGTTATGATTCACGCGACCGCAGACGCTCTTGCAGGTCCGCCACCATTGCCGACAGCTCGCTGATCGTTCGCTCGCGCAAACTCTCCGTGGAACTCGACTCTTCGCCGAGGAGCTGTTGGAGTATTTGAGTTTTCCCTACCAATTCGCCTTTCTCCAGGCCTTTCTCCATGCCTTTCTCCAGGCCTTTCTCCAGGCCTTTCTCCATGCCTTCTTCCCGCGCGCTGTCCAATCCCCACTGATAGTCGCGCTGAGCCTTCAAACGCTGGTCGTACATCCTCCGGTCCTCCGTTTTCGCCGCGATCGCTTCGACCGCGGAAACCGCTTGCTGAAACTCGACTCCCGGCAACAATTCCCGCAACCGCTTCGGCTCGTACCGGTCCGCCAACAAGAAGAAGAACGCCCATTGCTCGATCGCCGCAGCGGAAGAGATCGTTCCCTCCTGCAAATGATACTTCGTTAATTCCACCGTGTGTACTTCGATGGAATCGGAAACCTCCATGTCGTGTTCCGGATCTGCCAACCGGAAACGGTGGTGAGGTATCGTGTCGTCACGAAACAGTCTCTTGTCGAGCAAGCAAATCGAGATCGCTGACCGCAAATCAGCGTAACTCCGGCCGGGGCCGAGTTGATCCACGTACATCGTGCAGGCGTAGTAGACCAGTCGCTGCAAGAGCCCGGTGAAAACCGTAACCTGCATCTCGATGTTCAGCCATCGGCCGGCCGAATCGCGAGCCCGGACGTCCAGAACAACCAGCTTGTCGTCCGCAAAGTCCTGGTAGCTGAACGGATTGAGTATCTCGACGTGGACAATCGGATAGGCGAACCTCAGGATGGCGTTGAGCAGGCCGATCAGAACCGGGACGTTCTCCGGACTGCCGAAAACCTTCTTGAACACGAAATCGACGGTTGGTTTGATTCCCAGCAACATTGGACTGCGGCGTTGATTCCGGTTGACCGTTCGCTCCCGCCATGCATTGTACGATGGCCGTCCCTGGCCGTCCATCGCGCTCTATTTCGACTTTCGATGGTCGCCAACTCCTGCTCATAAATGATCCGCTCGACCTCATTCGGGGCCTGCTCGACGGGGAGAAATCGAGGGACAGGAAATCGAGGGACAGCATACCTGATTTCATCACTCGTCGACGGAGTCAAGTCTGCTGTCCCAGGAATTCCCTGTCCCAGGAGCGGATCGACGGGCGGCGCACGGGGCGTGCGAAGGATCGAGACCTCGATTTCCCGCGGCGGAGCGTGTCGCTTGAGGAGATTGACGCGGCCGTTGGTAGGCATTAGCTACTCCAGCAGCGGCTGGAAACTCTCCAGCAGCATCGCCTGGCCGGAAAATCCGCTTGACAGTTCCCGCCGCAACGATCACCATGGCAACGCGTACGGAACACATGTACACATTCGATGACATCGGAAAGAAGGCGATGTTTGTCCGTCAACTCGTCCGTCGGTTTGAATCGTGGAAGCCCGCGGCAAACAGGCGGTCGTAATTCCGGCATCGGAATGAATGGTATCAGCCGGCAGCTTGCGTGCCGTCGTTTTGCAAGGGCTTTTCAGCACCTTGACAGCCCCCACCGGAGGGTGTAAGATCATGGAGTCAGCTTGCACTCCACAGACGCAGGGCTCGTCTCGTCCTTCCCACTCTACCCCCAGCCAATCGATGGCTCGCAGCTCGGCGCAACGGTCGCTCTTCGACGACCTCCAGGAAACCGCGGAAAATGGCGCTGAGTTGCCCCGCGAAGCGGTCGTGACAGCGCCAGTGGAAGATCCGCCGCTGGCGGCGACTCTGGAGGGCAAATCGGTTTACGTGGTCGACTCCCATTCGCTGATCTACCAGGTTTTCCACGCTCTGCCCGAGATGTCGAGCCCCCGCGGCGAGCCGGTCGGCGCCGTCTTCGGTTTTGCGCGGGATCTGGTATTCCTGCTGGAGGAGAAGAAACCGGACTACTTGTTTTGCGCCTTCGACATGCCGGGCAAGACTTTCCGGCACGAATTATTCGACCAGTACAAAATCCATCGACCGGCCATGCCCGCCGAATTGGTGCCGCAGATCGCGTCGATCCGGCGATTGATCGACACCTTGGGGATCCCGGCGCTGGGTGTCGAGCGCTATGAGGCCGACGACGTGCTGGCCACGATCGCCCGCGTCACGGAAGAATTGGGCGGCCGGTGCCTTCTGGTCACCGGCGACAAGGACTGCCGACAACTGATCACCGATCGAGCGAAGCTCTTCAATATCCGCAAGAACCAGATCTTCGACGCCGAGTCGCTGCGGGAAGAATGGGGGATTTCACCCGCGCAGGTTGTCGATTTCCAGGCGTTGGTGGGCGACTCGACCGACAACATTCCCGGCGTTCCCTTGATCGGTCCCAAGCTGGCTCGCGAGCTGCTCGAAAAGTACCAGACGCTCGAGTCGGTCCTCGACCATGCCGGCGAAGTGTCGGGCGCCAAGCGGAAGCAGAACTTGATCGACTATCGTGAGCAAGCGATTCTCAGTCGTGAGCTGGCCAGGCTCAATGCCCGGACGCCGCTGCGGATCGACTGGGACGCGGGACGAACCGGGCGGATCGACCTCGGCCGGGCTTTGGGTCTGTTTCGGGAGTTTGGGTTCCGTACCCTGGCCGAAAAAGTGGAGTCGCTGGCCGGAGAACAGACCGAAACGAAGCCGCCGCTCGAACCCAAGTATCACTTGGTTGATACCCCCGAAGCGCTGCAGGCATTCCTGACGGAACTCAAACGACAGAAGCGGATTTCGGTCGACCTGGAAACCACCAGCGTCTCGCCGCGCCGGGCGGAAATCGTCGGCTATGCCTTCTCGTGGAACGAAAAGGAGGGATGGTACGTGGCGGTTCGCTCGCCGGCGGGCGAGGCGAGCCTCGATCCGCAAGCGACGCTGGAGACCTTACGCCCCGTGCTGGAAGACCCGGCTGTGGAGAAGATCGGGCAGAACCTCAAATACGACATGATCGTGCTGCGATCGGCCGGCCTGCGGTTGGCCGGGGTCGCGTTTGACACGATGATCGCCAGTTACCTGCTCGACGCCGGCGCGAGGAATCACAGCCTGGACGAACTGGCCAGGGCCTACTTGGGCCATACCACGGTCAAGATCACCGAGTTGATCGGCAGCGGCAAAAATCAGAAGCGAATGGACGAGGTGCCGACGGCGCAAGTGGCCGAGTACGCCGGCGAAGACGCGCTGGTGCCGATGCTGCTTCGCCCCATCCTCGCCGGGGAACTTTCAGAGGCGAATCTGGAAGCGTTGTTCCACGATCTCGAAGTGCCGCTGGTGGACGTACTGGTGGAAATGGAATACAACGGGATCAAGGTCGATGTCGAGCGGCTCGGCGAACTCAGCCGGCGATTCGGCCAACGGATGGCCGATCTGGAGCGGGAGATTCACGCGCTGGCGGGGCGGGAGTTCAATATCGGTTCCCCCAAGCAGCTCCAGCAGATCCTGTTTCACGAACTGCACCTGCCAGTGGTGAAGAAGACGAAAACCGGACCGAGCACCGATGCCGATGTGCTGGAGGAGCTGGCGCCGGTGCATCCGCTGCCGGCAAAAATCGTCGAATATCGCCAGTACGCGAAGCTGAAGAACACTTACGTCGATGCGCTGCCGGAGATGATCCATCCACGGACCGGCCGGGTCCACGCCTCGTTCAACCAAGTGGTAACCGCTACGGGCCGATTGAGTTGCAACGATCCCAATCTTCAGAACATCCCGGTGCGGACGGAGCAAGGGCGGGAAATCCGCTCGGCCTTCGTCCCCGGCGACGCGGGCTGGCTGCTGCTGGCAGCCGACTACTCGCAGATCGAACTGCGGGTGCTGGCTCACTTCTGCGGGGACCAACGGCTTTGCGAGGCATTCGCCCGCGACGAAGACATCCACGCCCGCGTGGCAAGCCAGGTGTATGGAGTACCGCTGGATGAAGTGACGCCGCCAATGCGGCGCCAGGCGAAAGCGGTGAATTTCGGAGTGATTTACGGGCAGAGCGCGTTTGGGCTGGCTAGGCAACTTGGCATCGACAAGGGAGAAGCGGCGAAATTCATTGACGCCTATTTTGGGGGATACCCAGGGATCGAAGTGTTTTTGGAGAAAGTGCTGGCCGAGTGCCGGAAGAATGGATATGTTAGTACTATTCTCGGACGTCGTCGCTCAATTCGCGGGGTCCGCGCCGAGGGCGGCCGTCAGAGAAACCTTGCCGAGCGGACCGCCATCAACACGGTGATCCAGGGGTCCGCCGCTGATCTAATCAAAGAGGCCATGATCGCGGTCTATCGCCGTATTACCCGGGAGCGGTTCTCCGCACGGCTGTTGCTGCAAATCCACGACGAGTTGTTGTTCGAGTGTCCGCCCGGCGAGCGCAACGCCTTGGCGGCAATGGTCATGACCGAGATGTCGAGTGTCCACCGGTTGAACGTCCCGTTGAAAGTCGACGTGAAGGCGGGCGTCAACTGGGCCGACGCCGAACCGTGGACGGGGCCATGAGTGCAGAGGCGCGCTTCGGCACGGCCATGCCGGTAATCGGCTTGTTGGGCGGCGTGGCGAGCGGAAAGAGCTTCGTCGCCGCCTCGCTGGCCGAGTGGGGCGCGGGAGTGCTCGATGCGGACCGCGCCGGCCACGAGGTGTTGGCGATGCCGGAAATAGCAGCCGCCGCGCGGCGGCGCTGGGGCGATGCGATCTTTGATGAATATGGACGGATTGATCGCAAGCGGCTGGGGCAGATTGTCTTCGCCCCGGCGCCCGGTGGCCCGCCCGAGCGGAAATATTTGGAACAGTTGACTCATCCCGAAATCGGGCGATTATTGATGCGGCAGGTCGAGGCATTGGCATCGCGGGGATGCCCTGCGGCCGTGTTGGACGCACCGCTATTGCTCGAAGCCGGATGGGAGAAGTTTTGCCGTCTGTTGGTGTACGTCGATGCGCCACGCCGGTTGCGGCTGGCCCGCGCGTTGGAACGAGGATGGAGCGAAAAGGAGTTTGCCTTGCGCGAGGACGCCCAGGAATCGTTGGACTTGAAGCGGAAGCGTGCCGATGCGACAATAGATAATTCCGGGTCTCCGGACCAGACTCGGACTCAACTTGAGTCGCTCTGGCACTCCCTCGTCGGCTGAACCTCCCCGTAGCCCCACCCATCCCCGGCCGCAAACACCATTCCATCAAGCTTATTGACAACCCCCCCTTCTGACTAAACTTTTTGTCGATCGCTCCTTCACTGAGCATTCACCTATTCACCCTCCACCGGCGCCTTCCGCGTGCCGGCCCGATTCCCTTTTCAGGAGTTATCGCCATGACCGAACCTCGAGACGGAAAGCCCGGCGCGAAGACGCGCAAATACGGTCCCGTCGCCCGGTCACAACCGGCGGACGATGGCAGCTATTCCTCCTACGACGACGAAGAGCCTCTTTCCTTGGCGGAAGAGCTGATCGATCGGCGGCATACGGTCGACGAGGACACCGATGAGCGCTACGAGCAGATCAAGCATTCGGGCGATACGCACATCGCCGCGCTTCAGAAGATGTCGATGTCCGAGTTGATCGATGAGGCTCGCAAGGAGAACCTCAGCGACTACGCCGGCATGAAGCGGCAGGACTTGATCTTCCGAATCCTGAAGGAGCGGGTGAAGCTCAACGGGCTGATGTTCGGCGAGGGCACTCTTGAAGTGCTTCCCGACGGCTTCGGCTTTCTCCGCAGTCCGGACTACCATTACCTTTCCTGCCCGGACGACATCTACGTTTCCCCCAGTCAGATCCGGCGGTTCGGTTTGCGAACCGGCTCGACGGTGTCGGGGCAGATCCGGCCGCCAAAGGAGAATGAGCGCTACTTCGCTCTC
Organism: Rhodopirellula sp.; assembly: GCA_012728855.1. Classification (GTDB taxonomy): domain Bacteria; phylum Planctomycetota; class Planctomycetia; order Pirellulales; family Thermoguttaceae; genus JABWBD01. The sequence continues at coordinate 60,697 of JAAYEH010000029.1, forward strand.
TTACGGGTCGAGGCGATCAACTACGACGAGCCCAATAACCTCTCGCAAAAAGTGTTTTTCGACGACCTCACGCCGCTGCACCCGGACGAACGGATCGTGATGGAGGACGGCAGCGGCGACGTCAACACGCGCGTGGTCGATATGATCGTGCCGGTCGGCTTCGGACAGCGCGGGCTGATCGTTAGTCCGCCGCGAGCCGGCAAGACCATCCTGATGCAGAAGATGGCCCAGGCCGCTCTGCATAATTATCCCGACCTCTATGTCTTCATGCTGCTGATCGACGAGCGCCCCGAAGAGGTGACGGACATGGAGCGCCAGGTCAAGGGGAAAAACTGCGAGGTAATCAGCTCAACCTTCGACGAGCCTTCCAGCCGGCATATCCAGGTGGCCGACATGGTGCTGGAAAAAGCGAAACGAATGGTCGAGTACGGCAAGAATGTGATGATCTTCCTCGATTCGATCACGCGTTTGGCGCGGGCGTGGAACGCCGAATGCCCGCACTCCGGCAAAATCCTCTCCGGCGGCGTCGACGCCAACGCGCTGCAGCGCCCCAAGCGGTTCTTCGGGTCGGCGCGCAAGGTGGAGGAAGGCGGTTCCTTGACGATCCTGGCGACCGCGCTGATCGAGACGGGCAGCAAGATGGACGACGTGATCTTCGAGGAGTTCAAAGGGACCGGCAATTTGGAGATCCATCTCGACCGCCGCCTGGTCGACAAGCGGATTTGGCCGGCGATCGACATCAATCGCAGCGGCACGCGTCGCGAGGAAATGCTAATGGACCCGGAGGAACACCGCCGCGTCTGCATCCTCCGCCGGGCGCTGAACGAAATGAACCCGCCGGAGGCGATGGAAATGCTCGTCAGTCGATTGGTGAAGACGAAATCCAACGCCGAATTCCTCATGAGCATGAACATGAAATAGGAGTCGTCGTGGGGCAGGTTTGCAGCCTGCCTTGCACCAGCGCGAAAACAGGCAGGCTACAAACCTGCCCCACGGTTGGGAAGGAGAAACGTGAACGTCTACGAGGCAAACAGTGAAGCGGCCGAAGGCCGATTTGCGATCGTCGTGTCGAAATTCAACGACTCGATCACTTCCCGGCTGCTGGACGGCGCCGTGGAAACGCTCTCGCGGCGGGGCGTCAAGGATGATCACGTCGACGTCTTCCGGACCCCGGGGGCGTTCGAGATCCCAACCGTCGCCGGCCGTTTGGCGGAAAACGGGCGTTACGCGGCGGTCATCTGCCTGGGCGCGGTGATTCGCGGAGAGACGACGCACGATCAGCACATCAACCGCGCCGTCAGCATGGCGCTGGCCGAGATCGGCGCGCGGACCGGTGTGCCGGTATTGTTCGGTGTGCTCACCTGCAACACCCTGGAGCAGGCGATCGCGCGATCCGGCGGGGAGGCGGGCACCCGCGGCAAGGACCGCCCGGACAGCCGCATCGGCAACAAGGGCGCCGATTGTGCCGAGGCCGCTCTGGAAATGGTCAATCTTCTAGCCAAAATGCCGAGATAGCGAGTCACCATGCCGCGCCGTAGCCGTGCCCGCGCCGTCGCCTTTCAAGTGCTGTTTCAGGACGATCTGAACCCGAAGGTCAACCCGGCGGTGGGCGACAGTCTGCTACGGCGGCGACTGCGATCGGACGAGCTGGTCGAATTCGCGCAGTCGCTGGTTGCCGGCGTGCGGCGGCACCGCGCCCAACTCGACAAACGCATCGAACAGACGGCGGCCAACTGGAGTCTGCACCGGATGGCCGCATCCGACCGCAACGTGCTGCGGCTGGGGGCCTTCGAAGTTCTCTATACCGACACTCCCGTCCGCGTCGCCGTCAATGAGGCGGTGGAACTGGCCAAGCGCTTCGGCAGCGCGCAGTCGTCTCAGTTCGTCAATGGCATTCTGGACCGGCTGATGCAAGAAAGAGAGATCGAGCAATAACATGGGCCTTTTCGACAAACTCAAGCAAGGGCTGAAGAAAACCTCCCAGTTGCTCAATACCGACGTTCGCGATCTGTTCAAGAGCGAAGGTCGGCTGATGGACGAGGATCTGCTCGACGAGATCTTCGCGACCCTCATCAAGACCGACATGGGCGTCGCGGCGGCCCAGCAGATCGTCGGCGACATTCGCGACCGTTTCCGGGCGCGTGTGGTCAAGTCGCCGGAGGTGGTGGAGGGGATCAAGGAGAAACTCAAGGACTTGATGAAGCAGCCGCCCGAGCCGATTCGATTCGCGGCGGCGGGGCCGACGGTGATCATGGTTTGTGGGGTGAACGGCTCGGGGAAGACGACATCGATCGCCAAGTTGTCGCACATGTTCCTGGCCGAGAACCGGCGGATCGTGCTCGGCGCGGCCGACACGTTTCGGGCGGCTGCCGTCGAGCAGTTGACGATCTGGGCGCAGCGACTGGGAACAGAAATCGTCACCGGCCCTCCCGGGAGCGATCCGGCCAGCGTGGCGCATCGGGCCGTCGCTCGCGCCATCGAAGTGGACGCCGACGTGTGTATCGTGGATACGGCCGGACGGCTGCAGACTCAACAGAACCTCATGCAGGAGTTGAGCAAGATCCACCGCGTGCTCGGCAAGCAGATCCCGGAAGCTCCGCACGAGGTGCTGTTGGTGCTCGACGCCACCACCGGACAGAACGGCATCAGCCAGGCAAAACACTTCACCGAGGCGGTCCAATGCACCGGCATCGTTCTGGCCAAGCTGGACGGAACCGCCAAAGGCGGTGTCGTCGTCGCCATCCGGCAGGAGGTGGGGCTGCCGGTCAAATACGTCGGCGTCGGGGAGAAGGCGGAAGACCTGGCTCTGTTCAATCCCGATGCGTTCGTCGATGCGATGTTTGAGGACGTCGGGTAATGCGCCCGATCCCTCGGCCCTTGTTGCCACAACCGCAGCCCTGGTGAAGCGGCCTCGCACGATGCGCGGGTTGCTCAGCCCGCCGCAACTCATTGCTGCGGCAGGCTTTTCGCAAGTCGGGGCGACTGGATTCGAACCAGCGACCTTCAGACCCCCAGTCTGACGCGCTAACCAGACTGCGCTACGCCCCGAACTACCCCCACGCGGCCGCCGCCAAAGCGATGGCGACCATGTTTTCAACTCTTCCAGTATCCCAAATCTGCCCGGGAAAGTCCAGGGGCCTTGCAGACCATCCCGCCACAAGAGTGGTGCGTGGGCTGGCAAAATCGTTGACAGCGCAAGGATTTCTGCTAGCTTCGATCTGGCGGTGTTGCCCCGACGCATGAATACGTCAGGCTTTCCAGCCTGACTCTGCGCCACGGTCAGGCCCGTCCAGTTCAATCTCATCGGTTCCTTTCAAGGGGCAGGGCGGTGAATCGACGATTGAGGCAAGATCGGGTGCGGTCGGCCGGATTGGTTGCGCTCGTGGCGGTTCTTATGGCGGGACTGGTGGTGATGTTTTGGAGGGCGAGTGTGGGTGGAGAAGACCAAGCGAATCCCCCGTCGCCTGACCAGCGGCCGCGAGGGGATGTGGAAGATGCGGGCGAGACATCGCGCTTCGCCGCGGCTCGGCGGAAAATGGTCGAGCGCCAGTTTCGGGGGCGGGATATCGCCGACGAAAAGATACTCGACGTGATGGGCCGGGTGCCGCGTCACCGTTTCGTCCCCGAGAATCTGCAAGACGACGCCTACGAAGACTACCCGCTGCCGATCGGCCACGGCCAAACGATCTCGCAGCCGTACATCGTTGCGCTGATGACCCAGTTGGTCCGGCCGAAACCCCAATGCCGGGCGCTGGACATCGGCACCGGTTCCGGCTACCAGGCCGCCATCCTGGCAGAACTCTGCAAGGAGGTTTACAGCATCGAGATTGTTGAGCCGCTGGCCGACGAGGCTCGCAAACGGTTGGATGGTCTCGGCTACAAGAATGTGAAAGTTCGGACGGGCGACGGCTATCGAGGTTGGCCGGAAAAGGCGCCGTTCGATGTGATTGTCGTTGCCGCCGCGCCGGAACATGTGCCGCAGCCGCTCATCGAACAACTTTCCCCTGGCGGCCGGCTGGTCATTCCCGTGGGTGATTTCTCCCAGCAGTTGCTGGTGATCGAGAAAAAGAGGGATGGCAGTATCGAACGAAAGTCAGTCGCCCCGGTGCGGTTTGTGCCCATGACCGGCGAAGCGGAGAAGCGACAAGAATAGTTCTTACCGAAACGACATCGAAGGAGAATGCCCACCATGAGGATGATCGGATTGCCAGCAGCCGTTCTGCTGTTCATCGCGCACGGCTCGACGGGTCAAGAGGCCGCCCTCACGAAGATCGACCCCCTGATGCGGGCCGTCGACCTGAACATCGGCCAGAAGCAGGAAGTGCCCATGGCCGGCGGCAAGAAGGCCACGGTCAAACTGCTCGACGTGCAGGAAAACCGTGACGAAGTGCGTGGCGCTCTGCGACAAGTCCGCGTTATCGTAGAGGTGAACGGCGAGAGGGCCGAGATGGTTTCGGCCACGTATCACTTGCCGATCACGGTGGCCGGCGTTCAGATCGATTGTCCGATCACCAAAGGCTATCTGGAAAACGGCGACCACTGGGGCCTGGAAGCCGACGCCCGCCTGCGACTCTGGCCTGCCGCGTCGCCCTGGATTCGCCCCGGCACGTTTTCCTATCCGGTCGACCAACGCTGGTTCGCCGGCGGCACCCTGATGGCGAACGAACTCGGCGACGATGAGCGGCCCGAAGACAGGACGTTCTACTATCACTGGGGGCTCGATTTCGGCGGCGCCGAACGGCTGGTAACCGTGATGGCCGCGACGGACGGCGTGGTCGTCTCCGCGGGCGAAAAAGTCTTGGAAGGGGAACAACTGCCGTCGCTCGTCCGCCCGCGCTACGACGTGATCTACCTGCGAGACGGCCGCGGCTGGTACTATCGCTACAGCCACCTTGATTCGATCGCCCCCACGGTGTCGGTGGGCGGACGGGTAAAGCGAGGAGAGAAGATCGGCATGCTCGGCAAGGAGGGGGCCAGCGGCGGCTGGACGCATCTGCACTTCGACATCGTTGGGCCGCAGCCCAGCGGAAAGTACGGCGTGATCGACGCCTATGCCTTCGTCTGGCAAGTCTATCACGACCAGCACGCGACCGAAGTGGAAGCGGTCGCGCGCCCCCGTCAGCTCGCCTGGATCGGCGAGCCGGTCGTGCTCGACGGGAGCCGCTCGTGGTGTCGGCGCGGCCCCGAGCACATCGCGAGCTACCAGTGGATTCTCTCCAACGGGCGGACGGCGACGGGGCCGAAGGCTGAGATCCGCTATGACCGGGCGGGTAACTACAACGAAACACTCAAGGTGACGGACGACGAGGGCAATACCGACTACGACTTCGCCCGAGTGAAGATCGCCGACCGCGAGCATCCCGAGCAGCAGCCGCCGGGAGTCAATGCCGCCTACTGGCCCACCTTCGGCATCCGCGTGGGAGAAGAGGTAACGTTCAAAGCCCGCAGCTTTGCCGTGGATCGAAGCGACGGGCAGGAGGAGTGGGACTTTGGCGACGGCAGCCCCACAGCCACCACCCAGTCCAACAGCAGCGGTGAGGCGCACGCGGCCGACGGCTATGCGACGATCACCCATCATTATCGCGGGCCGGGAGACTACCTTGTCACGGTGCGGCGAACAAACCATCGCGGCGAGATCGGCACGGATCGCCTGCATGTGGTTGTGGAGCCGTAGGCCGCCGCGGTGAATGCGACACTTGGTCTTTCGCCGACGCCTAGCGGACGAAGATCTGCTGTTCGACCTGCTCCTGCAGTTTCTTCTCCAAGGGCGCTCGTTTCGCAGCGGCCCAATTTCCGGCGACTTCCTCCAGCTTGGCGCGGTCGAAATCGCCTTGCGGCAGGTTGGCCTGAAGGTGGGCGAGGCATTCCTTCGCGAGCGCGTCGTACTGCGACTCGTACGGCTTCGCTTCGACGGGCTTCGCGGCGGCGGCGTCCGTCACGGCATCGGCGAAGGCGCCGGGCTGCGAGAGGGTTTCGATGAGTTTGATGCTCTCCTGGGCCCGGTCCATGATGGCGGTGGCTGCGTACACGCGGCGGCAAAGATCATCCAGATCGCGCGCCGTGACCGCGACGACCTCATCCATCCATTGCCGTTTCTGCTCTTCGGTAACCGCGGGCGCGGGCGGTGTTGCCGTCGCCACCGGCGGCGGCGCGGCGGGCTGCTTCCTGGAATTGATCCAGTACTGCGCGAAGATGAAAGCAGGAATGGAAATCACCACCAAGGCTACCACGATACCGGCCGCCACCACGGGGCCCTTACGTTTGGGAGCGAGTGAAGTCGGAATGTCTCCGGCGCCAGCCGCGGACACACCTGGCGCCGCGACGGGAATTGGGCATCCGCACTGCGGGCATTGCCTGGCGCGACGGGAAATCATGGCGCCGCAGTCGGGGCAGGGGGTAAGCCGCTCGCCCGCGGCAAGATCCGAGGCATTGGCCGGCTCGGCGGCAGGCTTCTGTCGGCTGCCGTCACGGGGCGAGGCGAAGGCGTCCTCCAGCCACTGCCACGCATCGGAACCCTGCTTCCGGACGCGGCTGAACTCGTCCAGCTTTCCGGCGGCCACCAACTCACGGAGTTCGCGTATCGAGAGCGGCCCATACTTGGCGCCGTCCGAAGCTTCAGCGAACCATTCACCCCCCGCCGAGGCAGTCTCTTTCGCCGCCGGGACTTGCCGCTTGGTCGCGGCGGCCTGTCCGGCCGCGGGAATCGCCACCGCCGCCGCGCATTTCGGGCATTTCACCCGCTTACCGCCTAAATGGTCCGGGGCATTGAATTTACCTCCGCACGCCTTGCACGCTACGACAATGGGCATGGCCGCCACTCCGGTAAGCCGCGTTGGATCCAAACGGGCATGGTTCACAAAACGGGGACAGGCACCTTGCCGAACCGTGTTTTTCACCAGCAGAAGCTATTTGGCTCGGAGCCAGTCCCCGTTTTTTGAACCATGCCTCCAAACGTCACTCTACCTTTCCCGTCCGGGAGAGGCAAAGGGGCAGCACTTCAGACGCAACCGGTCGGTTTCGGCAGGCCGGCCAGCTTGCAGGCGCCGACCGCCGGGCCGGAGGGAAACAACTGGTAGATCTTCTTCAGGTCGAAACCGGTTTCTTTGCAGAGCTTGCGAATCATCGGCGCGACGCCGAATTGCTTGTGGTAATCGCGGAGATAGCGGATCACCTTCCAGTGTTCATCGGTTAGTTCGTCAACACCCTCGAGTCTGGCAAAGGCTTTGGCGATCTCTTCGTCCCATACTTCAGGGTCGTCGAGGAAGCCGTCGTCGTCGACCGCAATCTGCTTGCCGTTTACATTCACGCAACTCATGCTCCAGAGCCTCCCGTTGAACTGGTCAGATCGATCGCCTTGCCGACGAGGTCCATGATGCCGCCGATGGCCACCTCGGGCACCGCATAGTGGTTCATCACATGGGGCAATTGGGCTTTGCAGATCGAGCAGGGGGCGGCCAGGTAGTCTATCCGTCCGGCTGCCTGGATCTGCTCGGCCTTTTTCTTGCCCAATTTCATCCGGATTTCCATCATCTCCTCCATCAGGATACCCGAACCGCCGCCGCAACAGAAGGTTTCCTCGCGATTGGGTTGGAGTTCCACGAGATGCTCGACACACGCTCGCAGGATGCGGCGGGGCTGCTCGACGAGGTCGCCGGCGCGGACGTAGTTGCACGGATCGTGCAGGGCCACGCGGAGGGGAAGCTTGCGAAGCGAAAGGCGTTCCAGATGCCGTGCGGTAAAATCGAGAATGTGCGTCAACTCGAATGGGACGGGGCCGCTCGCCGCTTCGGTGACCATGCGGGCCGCCCGCCAGCCGTGGCCGCATTCGCCCTGCACTACAAGGCTCGCGCCGAGTTGCTCCGCCGCCCGCCTCATGCGAAGGCTGTGGTCCTGCATGGCAGAGAGATGGAAGAGGAAGCCGAAATTGGCCGCTTCGAGCATCGCGGAAGCGACCGTCCAGCGAACGCCGAGCATGTGAAACATCTTGGCAGCGCCGACGATCGTATCGACATTCGTGAAGAAATCGGCGGACGACGGAATGTAAAGGATCTCCGAATCGGGCCGGTCGACCGGAATCTTGACGGCGACGCCCGTCTCCTCTTCGATCTCGCTCTCGATAAATTCCACGCAATCCAGCAGCGCCGGCGCGGGGATGCCCATGTTGTTGCCGGTCTTTTGCAGGTTGAGGGCCACCTGTTGCATGAAGCGCGGCACGATTCCCAGTTCGGACAAAAGATGCCGCCCGGCGATCGTTACCTCCGCCGTGTCGATCCCGAAAGGGCAGAAGACGGCGCAGCGGCGGCACTCGTTGCACTGGTAGAAGTAGGTCAGCCAGTTGTCGAGCATCTCGCTGTCGAGGTCTTTGGCGCCGGCCAGTCGGCCGAACAGTTTGCCGGGAAGCGTGAAATGCCGGCGATACAGCTTCCGCATCAGGTCGGCCCGCGCCGGCGGGGCGTTGAGTGGATCGCCGGTGCCGAGGTAGCTGTGGCATTGCTCGACACAGTTGCCGCATTTCACGCAGGTGTCGAGCATGACCGCGAGCGATCGCATCGACCCCCGCAGCCGGCCGAGTTGTGTCAGCAGTCGCGGCTTGAGCAAATCGTCCGCAACGGTCGAAAGACCGATGGTTTGGAGATCCTGCTCCTTGGCCATTCGCAAGGGGGACTTCACGGCGAGCCTCCGCGTGACGCCCACGGCATGGTTCGCTGCGACCCGGTTGGGGTTGGGTAGACGGGCGGTGGCTGGACGAGCAGGCTGCGGGACACGGCCGCGCCGGTAAGGTGGACGAGCTTGGAGTAGGGGAAATAGAGCAGGAGGACGTTCACGGCCGTGAAATGGACGATGAAGAGAGGAATATCGGGCAAAGGCCGCGGACTCAGCAGAAGCAGACCTGCCAGATAGGCCCGCACGTCGGCGAGATCGACGGCAGTAAGCAACCGCATGGCCATGCCCGTGCCGGCAACGGCCAGCAACAACATCAACGGGAGATAGTCGCTCAAGGCGGAGATCCGCTTGACGTGTTCGCTCGCCATCCGCCGGAAGCTCAACGCCAGCAACGCGGCCACGAGAACCAGCCCGGCGGAAATGCCCAGCAAGCCGGAGAGCCGGACGCTGGCCTCCTTCGAGGCCCCAAAGTAGCGGAACTGCTCCGCGGCCAGCGCAATGCCGACGAGATGGCCCAGAAGAATCAACAGCAGCGAAGCATGCATCAGCCATGCGAGCAGCCAGAGCCGGCGGTCGCCGCGGTAGAGACTGCCAAACCAGGTCAGTTCCGCAGCGACGGCGAACGCATGCGAGGCGATTCCGCCCGGCGCCGCCGAGACCGTGAGCGGAAAGGGGACGGGTTTGTTCAGCCAATCCCAAGTCCGCCAAGCCATGCCGAGAAGAAAAGCAGACGCCGCGAAATAAGGCAGGATGTTTCCCAGAAAAAAAAGCAACATGGCGATCGTCCTGCGGTTCTCAACAATCCTCAGCTTTACCGAGCGAATCCTCCGCGCGGAAATTCCGGTCTTTGGCGTGGCACTGCTTGTGATTGAATGGATTTTCCACTTGTGTAAGGCCTTCCACAATCACAAGCAGTGGCACACGATTTTCCTACTGCACCCGTAGTCATGCGAGGTTAGAACCGGTACTGCATCGAGCTGCGAAACGTGGTGGTGGCGTGGGTGAAATCGTCGATATGTTTGTCGGTAAACGGAATGCCCGTCACCTGGAAAAACCGTTCCCAGCCGATTCGTTCGATCCATTCGCCCATCCGTTCGCCCGGCTTCGCGCGGGAACGCCATACTTCGACGAGGCTTTTTACCGCCTCGGTCACTTCGGGCCAGCGCGGCGGGTTGTTGGGGAGGTAGGGGATCGCCAGGCGGGAGAACTTGGGCGTGGTGCGGGCGTTGGAAAGCTTGCCGCCGACCCAGATCGACACGCCGTCGGTTTCGGGATCCATCACGTCCACCGCCGGACAGACCGCCGCACAATTGCCGCAGTACATGCATTTCTCCGGCGCGATCGTGATGCTCTTCAGCTTGGGGTTGGGCCGGATGGCGCCGGTCGGACAGGACGCGACCGTCGAAGGGATTTCGCAAGACTTGCTCACCATCTCGTCGTTTACCCGCGGTACCTTGCGATGGATGCCGACGACGGCGATGTCGGAGCAATGGCAAGCGCCGCACATGTTCACGCAGCAGGCTACGGCGATCCGCAGCTTGGCCGGGACAGGCTGCTTGCCGGTGTAGTAGTCGTGCAGTTCGTCCATGATCGACTTGACGAGCCCGGATGCGTCGGTCACGGCGCTCTTGCAGTGGATCCATCCCTGCGTATGCACGACGTTGCTGATCGACCGGCCGACGCCGCCGACCAGATAGCCGCGCGACCCCAGTTCGTCCAACAGCGGCTGGAGCTTCTCCGATTCGGCGAGGAGAAACTCGACGTTGTGCCGGGTGGTGAAGCGGATGTGGCCGCCGCAATATTTGTCGGCGATTCCGCAAATCTCGCGGACGAAGGCGGTGCTCACCAGCCGCGGCGAAGCCACCCGCACGGTCGTGAGCACGGCGCCCGACTCGCTGAAGTGCTGGAGCACACCGGGCTGCGGAATCGTATGGTAGCGCCACTTGCCGTAGTTCTCCCGTACGATCGGCGGGATCATTTCGCGGTAGTCGGGCGGCCCGAAGTCGGTTTTAGGCACGGTTGACCTCCTCTTCGCGCCAGAACAGATAAGGATTGGATCGCGGGGCGTTGACCATCTGCGGGCAGGGCTTCACGCCGATTGCTTCCAGAAAAGCCGCCATGCCAAGCCGGTCGATCAACTCGGCCAACCGCTCGCGGCTCTTACCGTGCTCGGCCCAGAACTCGGTGATGGCGACGACGAGGTCTTTCAGCTCCTGATAGGGCGGCTGGAGTTTCATGAACGGAATCAAGACCCAGCCGATCATCGCCCCTTTGACGACCGGCGCTTTGCCGCCGATGAGCACCGCCGCGCCCCGCTCTTTGCCGACGTGCAGCGCTCTGGGCATCTCGTTGATGCAGTGCATGCAATGGACGCAATCCTCGGCGTTGATTTCAAGCTGCTTCTGCTCGGCGTTCCAGTCCAGCGCCCAGGTCGGACAGCGACGGAGAACGTTGTCGAACAGATCAAACCCCTCGTCAACATAGCGGGCGACCGCCTGCTGATCGATCTCGAGCGTGTCGCGCCAGACGCCGATCACCGCCAGGTCGGAGCGGGCGCTGGCTGCGGCGCAATCGTTAGGACAACCGGAGACCTTGATCTTGAACTTGTATGGCCAGGCCGGCCGGTGAATCTCCATCTGAAAGTGCATTGTCAGATCGTGGATCACGTCCATCGTGTCGAGGCAGGCGTGCTCGCAGCGCGACGGGCCGACGCAGCAACTCAGGGTCCGCATCGCACTGCCGGAGCCGCCGAGGTCGAAGCCGATTTCGCCCAACGCGTCGAAGCAGGGCTGGAGGTTTTCGGTGGTCGTGCCGAGGAGGATAATGTCACCGGTGGAGCCGTGCAGGTTCAAAAGCCCGCTGCCGTACTGGTCCCAGACGTCGCAGAGTTCGCGAAGTTTTTCGGTCGTGTAGTAGAATCCGGCCGGCTCGTTGACGCGGAGCGTGTGAAACTCCTTGACGCCGGGATATTCTTCCGGCAGGGATGAGTAGCGGCCGACCACGCCGCCCCCGTAGCCTCGGACGCCGACAATGCCCCCCCGTTTCCAGTGACCGGTGTTGTCGGCGTAGGATCGCTCCACCTGCCGAAGCAGATCGGCGGCCATCGGCGAATTCTCTGCCGCCAGCTTAAGCTCCGTGACAAAGCTGGGCCAATCGCCCTCTTCCAACTCATCGAGCAGAGGGGTGCTGTAATCCGCCATTCTCAATACTCCTCCATCGTAATACAGCCGCTGGAGCAGACGATCACGCACGATTGGCAGCCGAGGCACTCTTCGGCGTCGTCTCTGACTTGGGCTTTGCCGTCAACCAACTCAAACATCTGGCCCGGGCAGGTGCTGACGCATTCGCCGCATCCACCGCACGGCTCGGTGTCGATTGTCACAACGAACATGATCGCATTTCTCCACCATTACCGGGAGAACTCGCCCGCAGACAGATAGGACGTTTGCCGGACTGCGGGTCACGCTGATCGTAGCCGGAAGTGCGGCGAGGTGCAAGGTTTGGAGCCGGACTTTCGTCTGGTGCAGGCGGAGTGACTTCCGCATTACGAACCTGTTTGCCGACCGATTGTTAGAGCCTATCCCAAGACCTTGTCGGAGAGGGGGACAGGCACATTTTGCTCCGAAGACTCCGCAAAATGAGCCAGTCCCCGGCGGTTTTGGGATAGGCTCTTAACGCCGTTTCAGGAGTCCATCTTCCGCTCGGGCGGCCTGATTCATGCCCTCGCCGCCGTTCCATCGCGGGGCCTCGGGGAGATGGTCTCGGCCGGGAAAGAGGTGATCCCAGCGGGAAGAAGGAGGCTGCGCCGGGGGTATCTCGCTACGCCGCTGTTCGGCGAGCCTGATACGATCGGCGAGCGAGTTAGAAGTGGCCAAACCGGCGGCCGGCGGCGCCACGGTGCGCGGTGGTGGCTCTGGTTGGCCGGAGGGCGTCGCGACACGTTGTGTGGCGGTTGGCCCCTCCGCCATGGCAAACCCGGGCGACGACGGCTCGTGCGGTTGTTGAGCCAATTGCTGCTGTGCTTGCCAAAGCGATCCTCGCCCTTCCTGCCAGTCGCGGAGGCCAAGTTGCTCGCCGGTGTTTTCCGGCAAAGTCGCCGCCTGGGCGTCGTCATGCGGGAGGGATTCCCTCAATGGGTTCTCTGCCGCTCTATTCGCGTTCAGTGGAGGGGCAGTCGGCTGTTGCGATAACTGTTCTCGGCTTGCCTCGGATGTCGTCGAGAAGGAAGGCGGGGAATCATCGACCACCTTCGGTAAACCGGTCCGAGTGCTTGGTGGTAGAAACGACGGTTTCTGGGCGAACAGGGAGGAAGGATGCGTCGTCGAGCAAGCGAGCAGAACTGCCAGGCTGACAAAGCCCCGCGAAAACCAACCGTAGGGAGGGGACATTCCTGCCGTCTCCTTCAATAGAGCAGCTCAACAGCGGACTGAGTGGACATTGGGTGGCCGATAGTAGCAGGAGTTGCCCAGTGGCGTCCAGACCGCTTGCGGCAAGACGAGTCGCCGAGTCGCAGAAGTCCATTAGGCTTTCCAGCCCCACTTTGTGACGACCCAAATTAGGGGGCCAAGTTCAATGATCGACATCGTGTTCTGTGGCCAACGGCGTTCCGCGTTCGGATCGGGCTGGAAAGCCGGACGTACACGGCATTTCACCGCCCTGTTACTTCGGGTGGTTCCACAAGCGTCTCCGCAACAGCCCAGCGGAATATTTCTGGGGGGGCGATATTGAGATTTCGTCACAAGTAACTGTTATACAAAGACTTGCGCGACAACTTCCGCGTATCGACAATCGCGGCCCTCGCAAATCATTGCGTTCCGTCGCGGCCCCAATTACAATCAGTATTATTGGTGTTCCTCGTCACACCTGACCTTTTTGCTAGGTGCCTGCCAAAGGCGAGCGACACAACCCGGGCAACAAGGACTCCACTGCCGCGAGCCGGTGGTTTTTTGGGGAGTAGTATCATCCCATTGCCTCCCGCCGATAGCGATTCAGCCTTGCACCCGGCCGGACTTCTCCGGTCATGGAAAACCGGAGTGGAAGGGGCACGAAATAATTCCTTAGGTCATGGACGACTGCCGGACATTGAAAGATTGAGATACGTGCGCCGGTACCCATTCCCGTACACGGCAATCCGGAGGTAAGTCCTGTGATCGACGCGGTGAGACTCAAGACTCGCACGGTAAAAGACCTGGCCGCTATGGCGAAGCGTCACGGAGTTCCCGGTTGGCACGCCATGCGAAAGGACGAGTTGGTTCGAGCGCTGGTGAAGCACGCCAAGATGAAGGCGTCGCAGAAACCCGCATCCACCGACGGAAAGTCGGGGGCCAAGTGCTGCGACGCCAAGGCCAACGGCCACCAAAACGGCACCAACGGCAACGGCCGCGCCAACGGCAAGGCGTCCAGCAGCCGAGCCCGACGACGCATCGACGAACTGAAAGCGCGGCTCACCCAGTCCAAGGATCTGGCCTTCCACTGTGCGGGGGAGGAAGGCGGCCCCGTGAAAGACCGCCTTGTCGTCATGGTTCGCGACCCCTATTGGCTTCACGCTTACTGGGAATTGTCGCGTCCAAGCGTCGAGCGCGCCCGCGTGGCGATGGGCCAACACTGGCACGGCGCCCGGGCAGTCCTTCGCGTCTGGGAGGTGACCCGCGACGGAACCACCAACGCCGCTCGCAAGCTCATTCGCGATGTCGATGTGCATGGGGGGGTGAACAACTGGTACATCGACGTGAACAACCCGCCCAAGAGTTTCCAGATCGACATCGGATATCTCGCGCCGGGAGGAAAATTCCTCTCGTTGGCCCGCAGCAACATCGTCAGCACTCCTCCCGCAGAAACGGCCAATGCCGTCGATGGCAACTGGGAGGAGGTTGCGGAGGATTTCGACCGGATCTACGCCTTGAGCGGTGGGTACGACGACGAGACCGAGGCCTCGGATTTGAAGAACCTGTTCGAGCAGCGGCTGCGCCGGCCGATGGGCTCCCCGATGGTTACCCGCTACGGATTGGGCGCGGCGGGAAACGGACGTCCGGACTTCGACTTCCAGATCGACGCGGAATTGGTCGTCTACGGCACTGTCAGCCCGGATGCGCATGTGACGCTCCGCGGCGAACCGGTCCGGCTCCAACCCGACGGGACTTTTTCCGTGCGGTTCGCCTTGCCCGATCGCCGCCAGGTATTGCCGGTGGTCGCTAGTAGCGTCGACGGGGTCGAACAGCGAACGATCGTCCTTGCTGTCGAGCGCAACACGAAGGTCATGGAGCCGGTGATCCGCGAGCCGGACGCATGAGGATCGCTAGAGACGCGTGACCGTGAGACTCATCCGTGACCTCGACATACTGCCCGGCGATTGCTGCGGCGGCGCCGTGAGCATAGGAAACTTTGATGGGATCCACCGTGGGCACGCGCGGATCGTCCGCCGGTTGGTCCAGCACGCACGTCGGCTGGACGGCCCGGCGGTGCTCTTCACCTTCGATCCGCACCCGGCCGCGCTGCTTCGTCCCGAGGCGTTGCCGCCGCCGCTGACCTCAATCGAGCGGAAGGCCGAATTGCTTGCCGAATTGGGCGTCGATGCGGTGATCGCTTACCCGACCGATCGGGCTCTCTTGAACCTCGATGCGGCCGAGTTTTTCGAGGAAATCCTTCGCGACCGACTGGCGGCGCGCGCCGTGGTGGAAGGGTACAACTTCCAGTTCGGTCGTGGCCGGTCGGGAACGGTCGATACACTGCGGGCGCTCTGCCAGCAGGGCGGGCTGTCATTGGATATCGTAGAACCGGTTGAAATCGACGGGCAAGTCGTTTCCAGCTCACGTATTCGCGCCCTTGTGGCACGGGGGGAGGTGGATCTTGCGGGCCGGATGCTGACCCAACCGTATCGCATTCTCGGGTCCGTGGAACATGGCGCCGGACGCGGGGCGGGGTTGGGCTATCCGACGGCCAACGTCGCCGGGGTTGAGACCTTGCTGCCGGCCGAGGGGATCTATTGCGGCCGCGGTTGGTCCGATGGCCGCTCGTGGCCGGCGGCAATCAGCCTCGGGGCGAATCCGACATTTGGCGAAAGAGAATTAAAGATCGAGGTCCACTTACTCGACTATCGGGGCGATCTGTATGGGCGGCAACTCGGAGTCGAGTTCCTCAGCCGCCTCCGAGGGGTGGAGCGATTCGGCGACGTGGGAGAACTGGTTGCGCAGATGGACCGCGACATCGCCGCCTGCCGCCGGATTGTGGCGGAGACGGCTGCGACAAAGTAGGTTCCGCTTGCCGAGCGGAACCTTGGCGCAGAGATTCCGCTCGGCAAGCGGAACCGACGGGGACCGCTGGATTCTGCCGGTCAAGCTGGAAAGCCTAACCCACTTAGACCGCATCACAGCGGGTCTTGGGGCATCTGCCGCGGGTAGGGCGGGTCGGCCGTAGGCGGCAGCATCTGGCGATACGCTTCCGCCCATGCCTGGCGTTCGTCCTCTGTGGCATAATACCGCAACCAAAGTTCGGGATCGCCACCAGCGCCAGCGCAGTCCCAGTGTAGGTAGTTGGTGCCGCAATCGATTTTCTTCTCGCGCGACGGCAGAATATCACGGTAGATCAACGTGTACAACTCGCGATCGGACAGATGGTCCGCGAAATCCAGCACGATGCGGTTCTCGAAAAATCGCCGAATCATGTCCCAGAGGATCTCATGCAGGTCGGCATCGTTGAGCATATCCGGGCGCGGCGGCCGCATTTCCGGGTCGAACCACTTGTAGATCGGCAGGATGGGCGCCGTTTCCCAGGCCAGCATCGAAGCGAGATACTCGTTTTCGACGGCCAAGGGCAGGTGTTGCACCTCGACCCGGCTGATCGACTCGTCGTAATAGGGTTCCAGTTCGTTGCGGAGTTCTGCATTTCGGAGGAGTTCCTCCACCTCGCCTCGTCGGGAATAGCGGGGACTGACCATCGATTCTGTGCCTTCCACCATGAATCTGATGCGCTGGCCGGCTGAATGCCGCCCTACTCTGCCAATGTACCAAGGGACGAAAAACCTTCAAGAAAGAATCCGCCCCGGACGACGACAATTTTCTTTTCAGCCATGCCAGAACCGCTATCTTCCGAAGAGTTTGCGCGGCGACCGCTACAATCGCTGCGATCGTCAGATCCAGAACAATCGGCACAGCTTATGCTTGAGCCAAACCGAATACCCAGCCGCGGAGCGGCGAGAGAGAATTGCCAGGGGTGTGAACCCCTGGGATCAAGGCCACTCACCCGATATAAGCCCCGGCAGGGGCTATGGGAATTGGCAATTCACGGGATGTGGGCCATGACAATCGCTACCAGAGGTTCGCACCCCTGGCTATTCACTGGCGCCGCTTCGCGAATATCCACTACTAGCGGTCCCTTACGGCTGCCGGCTCTCCTGAAAGCGTTCGATTTCCGGCTGATATTGGAGGGAATCGGTGAGCGCTCCTCCAAGAAAGATCGCCAAAAAAACCAAAGCGGTGACGAGAATCAGCGCGTTGAACGGATGGTCGTATCGCAGATGCATGAAGTACAGCGCCACCAACGTCGCCTTCACCGTGGCAATCGCCAGGGCGATCGCCAGGTTCCACGGTTCAAGGTCGACCCAGGTAGCCGCCACGGTGGCGAACGTCAGCACGAGCAACGTCAGGAACACCCCCACCAGCAGCCGCATCGGCATGACATGCGCGATATGCTCGGCTTCCGGCCGGGAATGCTGAAGACTTTCGGAATGAGCCGATGAGTCGGTCATGGCGATGGCCTGTCGATCGTTAATGGATCAAGTACAACAGCGGAAACAGATAAATCCAGATCAAATCGACCAGGTGCCAGTAGAGGCCGACGTAGTCGACCGGCCCAAAATAAACGCTGCTGAAGTGCCCCTTGGCCGCGCGGACGAGGATCCAGGTGATCGCGCCCATTCCGGCCAAGACGTGCAGCCCGTGCAGCCCGGTCATGAGGAAATAAATACTGAAGAAAATGCCCGCGTAACGCGGCCCCTCTCCATGCGCCATGGGCGGGGCGCCCTCCGTTCCGTCCGGCGCTTCGACCGCTTGATCCGCCGGTTCGGAATGCCCGACCGGATCGTAGCGGCTGGCCCAGAGCAGCCCGTCTTCCCACTTGTGCTTGTACTCGACGAACTTGATCCCCAGGAAGCCGCAGGCGCAGAGGAGCGTGAGCGAGAGCATCGTCATCAACAGCTTCCGGTGATTGAGCTGCGCGGAGCGAACCGCCCAGGCCATCGTAAAACTGCTGAGGATGAGCACGGCGGTATTGATCGCCCCCAGGTTCTTGTCGAGAAAATGATGGGCATAGATGAAGATCTCCGGGTGATTGGCCCGGTAGACGGCATAGGCGCAGAACAACCCGCCGAAGAGGAGGATCTCCGTCAGCAAGAAGATCCACATGCCCATCTTTCCGGCGGCGAACTGCTGCCCGTACGACTGGTAGTGGTGGGCCAGGTTTGGCTGGTGCTCTGGATTGGCCATGTGGCAGAAAGCCCCCATCGAGGGAAAGCCGGTCTAGGCGTGCCCCGTCTTACGAACGTAACCGCCGACGGCCGCGTCAAACTGGAAATCGCGAACGGCATAGGGATCGCCAACTCGGGGTTGCAGCGGGAAATTGTCGTGCGGGGGAGGCGAGCTGCATTGCCATTCCAAGGTCGCACCGCCCCAGGGATTCGCCACCGCCCGGCGGCCGTTGAACAACGAGGCGATCAAGTAGACCATCACGACCACCAGCGCGATTCCCAGCATGTAGGAACCGAGGGTGGAGAGGAAATGGTAGCCGTAGAATTCCGGATGCTCTTCGAGCATCGCGCCGTAGTCGTAGTACCGCCGCGGCATTCCGCGGCTGCCCAACGCGAACTGCGGAAAGAAGGTGAGGTTGAAACCCACGAAGACCAACAAAGCCCCGATTCTGCCCCAGAACTCGCTGTACATGCGGCCGGTGATCTTGGGCCACCAGTAATGCAGGCCGGCGAGAAACGCACTCAAGGTTCCTCCGACCATGACGTAGTGGAAATGCGCGACAATGAAATACGTGTCGTGCAGGTGGACGTCGGTTGCCAGCGCGCCCAGGAAAAGCCCCGTCAACCCGCCAATGCCGAAGAGAAAGATGAACGTCAGCGCGTAGAGCATCGGGGTGAACAGCGCGATCGAACCTTTATACATCGTGGCCAGCCAGTTGAAGACCTTGATCGCCGAGGGGATCGACACACTGAAGGTCAGGGCGCTGAAGATCACACTGGCCAGTTTCGATTGGCCACTGGTAAACATGTGATGCCCCCAGACCAGAAAGCCCAAGAGAGCGATCGCGATGCTGCTGACGGCGATGAATTTGTAGCCGAAGATGTGCTTGCGGCTAAAGACCGAGATCACCTCGCTGATGATCCCCATGCCCGGCAGGATCATAATGTAGACAGCCGGGTGCGAATAGAACCAGAAGAAATGCTGGAAGAGGACCGGATCGCCTCCGAGCTTTGGATCGAAAATGCCCAGCCCCAACAGCCGCTCCACACCGACCAGAAACAATGTGATGCCGAGCACCGGCGTGGCCAGCACCTGGATCAAGGCGGTCGCGTAGAGCGACCACAAGAACAGCGGCAGTCGAAACCAGGTCATCCCCGGCGGGCGGAGCATGTGGATCGTGGCGATGAAGTTGATCCCGGTGAAGATCGAACTGAAACCGAGGATGAATGCCCCGGTGACGGCGAGGATCACGCGGGTGTCGGTGCTGGTGCTGTAGGGCGTGTAGAAGGTCCAGCCCGTGTCCAGGCCTCCGAAGGCCAGCACGCAGACGAAAAACACCGCCCCCAGGATCCAGAGGTAGTAGCTGGCCAGGTTCAGCCGCGGAAAGGCGACGTCTTTCGCCCCCAGCATGATCGGCAGGATGAAATTGCCCAGCGCCGCCGGGATGCCGGGGATGATGAACAAAAAGACCATCACCGCCCCGTGGAGGGTAAAGACCTGGTTGTACATGTCCTTACCCATGATCGTCCGGCCCGGGCTGATCAGCTCGGTGCGGACCAGCTCAGCGAACAGCCCGCCCAGAAAGAACGACGCCACGATCGAGATCAGGTACATCACCCCGATCCGCTTGTGGTCGAGCGTCAGCGCCCAGGAGCGGAAACCGCGGGCGTGGGTGAGATAGTTATCCTCGGGGGCGGCGGACATGCGCGGACCTCTGATTTCAGCGATGAAGGCGTACTCGATAACGGGGGAGGAAGGGGTCGGGAGTCTTTTTTCCCGCGTCGGCCGTAGCCGACGCGGAAAAAAAAGACTCCCGACCCCCTCTCTTTTATTTCAGTGACTTGATGTATTCGATGACGGCGGTGATTTCCTGATCCTTGAGTCGGCCTTTGTAGGTGGGCATGACCGGTTGGTATCCCTGCCGGATTTTGGCCATCGGCTCGAGAATCGACTGGCGGATATAGTTGTCGTCGACCTCGGCCGATGTGCCGTCGGCAAACGAATGAGATTGCCCGTAAACACCCTTGAAGCTGGGACCGACCTTGGCGGTGCCGTCGGTGCTGTGGCAGGTTTGGCAGCCATGCCGGCGGGTCAGTTCGGCGCCCGCTTCCACCGGAGTCATTTTCGCTAAGAGGTTGGCGGCGTCTTCCAGCCAGACATCGAATTCCCCCGGCTTGTGAACGATCACTTTCGACAGCATGTCGGAATGACCCGTTCCGCAGTACTCGGCGCAGTATAAGTCATACGTTCCGGCGCGGAGCGGGTGAAACCACGTCGTGGTGTAGCGACCGGGCACCAGATCCATCTTCACCCGGAAGGCAGGAATAAAGAGGCTATGGATCACGTCTTCGGAGGTCATTGTCAGCCGAACGGGCCGATCAACCGGAACGTGCAATTCCGCCGATACGTGGCCGTTGGGATAGCTGAAAACCCAGCTCCATTTCTGCCCCACCACACGAATGTCGTAGGCTTGCCGTGGCGCAGTCTTGATGTCCATGTACGTGGTGAAGCCCATGTAGAACATGATCACCACCAGAATCACCGGGATGATCGTCCAGGTAATCTCGAGAAGATTGCTGTGGCTCGCCGAGCCGGGGGCCTCCTCTCCGGGCCGTCGCCGGTAGAGGATCACGAACAGGCACATCAGGGCGATGATCAAGACGAAAAAGAACGCCGACACGCCCAGGATGAAATAAAAGACCCGATCGACGGCGGCGGCCGTGGACGAATCGGGCGGGGGGAGCCAGTAGCCGCCTCGTGCCTGGGCAAGGATCAGCATATCAATCATTCTCGCGGTCCCCGGCATTCTCCTCGGAAACGCTCGTCGCGTCAGGCTCGTCCGGCCGCTTCAAATCGCTCCGCCAGAACATCAATAAAACGCCGCCGAGCAAAACGATCGTTACGGCCCCGCCGAGCCGCATGATCTTCACCGCCGCCGGTCCGTAGCGTCCCTTGGTCTCGTCGTAATGAAAGCAAGTGAGCAGAAAGCGGTCCAGCGTAGAGCCGACCTTGCCTTCGCCCGCCTCCACCAGCGACAGCCGCAGGGTCTGCGGATCGTATTCGATCCCATAGAGGTAGCGGGAAACGCGGCCATCGGGTGTCAGGATGAAGGTTACCGCCGCATGGGCGTATTCTCGCGTCTGCTCGACGAATCGGTAGCCGAAGCCGATCGTATCCGCCAGTTTTCGGATGTTCTCTTCCTTGCCGGTGAGCATATGCCAACCGCCGCCGACACCCGGCCGCCCGTACAACTTCAGGTACTTCTGCTTCGTCAGCGCCGACCGCTCGGGCGATTCCTTCGGATCGATGCTCACGGTGATCATCTGGAAATTCTCGCCCAAATCCCACTCGAGCCCCTGCAATCCTTCGAACAACCCGTTGAGCTGCAGGCTGCAGAGCATCGGACAATTCGAATAGTTCAAAGTGAGGACGACCGGTCGCTCGCCGTCGAAGTAGTCTTTGAGCGTCACCCGCCGGCCGCCGGAGTCGAAAAACGGCAGTTCGAGCGGCAGTTGGGCGTCGAGATGCTCGGTCACGCCGACGCCCTCCAAGTCGTCAGGCGCTGCTTCCATCCGCTGGGCGAGCGTAGGCGCCGCCATTGCGAAGCAGAGCAGAACGAGCAGCCCGACCAGCGCAAAGCGCCGGGGAATGCACTCTGGGACAGGCCTGCAACCTACCGTGTATCGGCCTGACAAATCCGCAGGCTGCAAACCTGCCCCACGAATCCAGTCAGCGAGGATCTTCACAGCTTGTCCCTCCCGTTGGCTTGAGAAAGCTCAGCGACGACCAATTGCATGGCTCGGTCGATCGGGATAGCGACCGACTTCGATTTCTGGTCCAACCAACGGTATTCTACGAGCTTGGCCCGCTGCGAGGCCAGCAGATTATCGAGTTCGGCGTACGGTTGGCTGACGTTCTTGACGTACTCTTGGCGCGCCTCGGCGCCGTAGTAGAGGATCGTCAGCAGGACGATGACGGCAAACACCAAGATCGAGCCGAGCAGCCCGATCAGCGCCAAGAGCGGTGTGTTCACGTCTTCGTGCGGAGCCATTTACCCAACCCCCCAAAAAATACTAGAAGTTTTCAAACGCCAGCGACTCGCCAAGCCGTGGATCGTGTACCGGCACCAAGGGCCGCGCGCCGGCCATCCGCACGGCACTGGCCAGGTACAAGGCCGCGAGGCCGACCAACAGAAACAAGTCGATCAGTTCCAGGGTCGGCTCGGCATCGGTGGCGTAGTTGGGCATAACCAGCCAGTACATATCGAGCCAATGAAACACCAATAGCCAGACGCACCAGAACGCCAACGGCCCTTTGCGCCGCTTGACGGCCCGCGGCAACAGACCGAAAAACGGAATCAACAAGTGCCCGACCAGCAGCGCCAGCGAGACCGGCGACCAGCCGTTGGTCTGCCGCGCGAGGAAATAAACGGTCTCTTCGGGAATGTTGGCGTACCAGATCAGCAGGTACTGCGAAAAAGCGATATAGCCCCAGAAAATGACGAAGCCGAAGAGTAGCTTTCCCAGATCGTGGTAGTGCTCCGTGGTGATCGACATCCTCAGCCGTCCGCTCGCCTGCAACATGACCGCCGCCAGGATGATCATTGCTGTGCCGCCGACGATGGCCCCGGCAAAGTAGTAGATACCGAAAATCGTGCTAAACCATCGCGGTTCCAGCGACATCACCCAATCGATCGACGCAAAGGTGACCGTGCCGGCGAACAGCAGCAGGGCCGGTCCGGAGAATCGCTCCATGCTGGTGGTCAGCGTCCACTGCCCCGACTCGTCCTGCCGCACCGAACGACCGAGGAAGTAGCGCGTCAGCAGCCACCAGATCGCGAAATACAACACGCAGCGGATGCCGAAAAACGGTACGTTCAGGTACGGCGTCTTGTGTTGCAGCAGATGGTCTTCGGCAACCGCGGCCGAGTCGGTCCACTCGTACAGCGCGTGGTTTCCCAGCAGGATCGGCACGAGAATCGGCAGAAACAACAAACAGAGCAAAGGGACATTGGCCGCCAAGAGTTCCGCGATGCGGCGGACCGCCACGCTCCAGCCGGCCCGCGTGGCGTGTTGAATCAGGACAAAAAACAGCGTCCCCAGGGCGATGCTGAGAACGTAGATGTAGTTGGTCAGATACGAGTGCAGAAAATAAACAAACCCGTCGCCGCGGATCGCGCCCAGCCCGGCGCCGACCGCCAATGCCGCAAGCCCCACCAGGGCCAGGATCGGAAAAACGCGGGCGCCGGCCACATCTAGCGTAACACGGTCGCCGGAAATCGGGGAAGTCGTGCCTGGTTGCATCACGGGCGGTTGCCTCTCATCGCAATCGGTCTCTCATTTCCGCGGGCACATCCTCCAACGTCGCGTTCTGGCTGCGTTGGAGAGCCTTAACGTACAGCACGATCGCCCAGCGATCCTCCACCGGAATTTGCGAGGCGTAGGGGGGCATCGTGCGGATGCCGTTGGTCACAGTGCCGTACAACTGTCCGACCGGTTGCGCGCGGACCGGCTCGGCTTGGAGCGACAGCGGCGGCACCCAGTTGGCCTCCGCGCGCTGGGTGGCTCGCTGGGAGACCATCCCATCGCCCTCACCTGTCAGACCGTGGCACGGCGCACAATAAACATTGAATCGTCGCTGCCCCCGCTCGACCGCTTCCATACTCACGCGGAGGGGAAATTCGTCCACCCACTTCTCGCCGACTCGGCCGAGATACAACGCCGCATTGTCCTCCATTTCTCCCTTCGCCACCGCCCCGGGCACGGGCGGCCGGCTCGCCTGCCCGCCCGGGAAGATCGGGCTGAACGCTTGGGCCCGATACTTCGGTTGCACGTCCATATCGAGCACCGGATGGATCCTCGGCAGCTTCTTCGCGCCGGAGCGATACCAGGCTACGCCCAACGGTGGCAGCAACGCCAGCACCGCCAACACGGCCAACGACCAGTAGACGCCCTTGGGAACTTCGCGTCCGGCGGTCGGTGCCCGGCAGACCTCGACCGCCACCGCCCCGGCCGACTCCAGCAGAGCCCGCGTCCCCGCCTCATCGAACATCGCGTCGCGGGCTTCGATCGACAGGAAGAATCCGTCTGACGTCATCCGCTCGAACCGCCGGCTCTGGAAGACCGGATGCCAGAGCTGTGGTAGCTGATTGAGCGCCAACACCCCGACAAATGCCGTCAACGCCGCAAACAATACGATCAATTCAAACGTCACCGGTATGAACGCGGGCAGGCTGAACAAGGGCTTGCCGCTGATGATGTACGGATAATCGACGGCGTTCATCCACCACTGCATCAGCAGCGCGACCGACGCGCCGAGAAGCCCTCCGCCCAGAACCAGCCAGGGCAGGATCGTTGGCCGGATACCCATCGCGCGGTCCATGCCGTGGACGGGGTAGGGCGCGTGGGTGTCCCAGTGGCGATACCCCGCGTCGCGAACCTGCGAAGCCGCTTCGATCAGTTCATCCGGGCCGGAAAACTCGGCCACCAGCGCGGCAACGGCACTGTCCTCTGGGTCGGCGATCGTCGGTGGGTAGTCAGTCATGGTTGCTTTTCAACGCGATTCGTTATCCCC
The DNA here is from genome assembly GCA_012728855.1 of Rhodopirellula sp. Lineage (GTDB taxonomy): Bacteria > Planctomycetota > Planctomycetia > Pirellulales > Thermoguttaceae > JABWBD01. The sequence goes on from JAAYEH010000029.1 coordinate 85,395, forward strand.
GGCCGGCGTCTCCCAATACCCGGCGGCGTGGCGATGGGGCAGAATCGACTTCACTTCGGCCATCGCCACCATCGGCAGGTAGCGGCAGAACAGCAAAAACAGCGTGAAGAACAATCCGAAGCTGCCGACCAACATGGTAATGTCTACCGCCGTTGGCCGGAAATAGCCCCAACTCGACGGCAGGAAGTCGCGGCTGAGCGACGTGACCACGATCACGAATCGCTCGAACCACATGCCGACGTTCACCAGAATGCAGACAATCACCATCATCCAGGGGGTGGTCCGCACTTTCTTGAACCAGAAGACGTGCGGAACCACCACGTTGCAGGTAACCATCGTCCAATAGGCCCAGGCGTAGGGGCCCAGGGCCCGATTGATGAAAACGAATTGCTCGTAGGGGTTGCCGCCGTACCAGGCGATGAAAAACTCCATCGCATAGGCGTAGCCCACCATGCAACTGGTGGCCAAGATCACCTTGTTCATGTTCTCCAAGTGGCGAATGGTGACGAGATCCTTCAGCCCGAAAAACGCTCGCGCCGGGACCATCAATGTCACAACCATCGCGAAGCCGCTGAAGATCGCGCCGGCGACGAAGTAGGGTGGGAAGATCGTGGTGTGCCAGCCGGGGATCTGCGCGACCGCGAAGTCGAAGCTCACCACCGAGTGAACGCTCAGTACCAGCGGCGTGGCGAGACCGGCCAAGAGCAAATAGGCCCGCTCGTAGCGATGCCACTGCCGCCCCGACCCTCGCCACCCCAGGGAAGCAATGCCGAAGAGGATCTTCCGCAGCCGACTGGTGGACCGATCGCGGAATGTCGCCAGATCGGGAATCATCCCCAGATACCAAAACAGCGCCGAAACCGTCGCGTAGGTGCTTACCGCAAACACGTCCCAAAGCAACGGGCTGCGGAAGTTCGGCCAGACCGACATCTGGTTCGGATACGGCGCCAGCCAGTAGACGAGCCAGATGCGGCCGACGTGAATCGCCGGAAAGATGCCGGCGCACATCACGGCGAAGATCGTCATCGCCTCGGCGAAACGGTTGATGCTCGTCCGCCACCGCTGGCGAAAGAGAAAAAGGATTGCCGAGATGAGCGTACCCGCATGGCCGATGCCGACCCAGAAGACGAAGTTGACGATCGGCCAGCCCCAGGCCACCGGAATGTTGTTGCCCCACACTCCCACGCCCGTGGCGATCAAATAGACCGTGGCGAGCAGCAGTACGAGCGTCAGGGTCGCGGAGAGCGCGAAGGCCACGTACCACGCCAGCGGCGGGCGCGGGCGCTCGGCGATCCGCGAGACCGTTTCGGTGATCGAGGCCAGGTTTTGGTCGCCGGCCGTCAGCGGCGCCCGCTGCCTCGGATCGTTCGTCGTATTGTCGTTAACCGGCCAGGTGATCGTCGACATGCGGGACGTCTTCAAGCTCCGGATTGGGATTGCGAATCTTGGCCAGGTAGGCGGTCCGCGGCTGAACGTTCAACTCAGCCAACACGCCGTAGGCACGGTCAGACGTATGGTTCTCAAATACGCGGCTGGTGCGGTCAGCCAAGTCACCGAAGACGATCGCCTCACTGGGACACGCCTGCTGGCAGGCGGTCCGGATCTCCCCATCGCGGACATTTCGCCGCCCGTTCTTCGCCTCGATTTTGACGTTCTGGATTCGCTGGACGCAATAGGTGCATTTCTCCATCACGCCGCGGCTCCGCACCGTCACCTCGGGATTGTAGACCATCTTGGTCAACTCATTGCCGGGGTCGTCGAGGCTCTTGTGATAATTGAAAAAATTAAAACGGCGAACCTTGTAGGGGCAGTTGTTCGAGCAGTAGCGGGTGCCCACGCAGCGGTTGTAAACCATCTCGTTGAGCCCCTCGGCGCTGTGGACGGTGGCGGCCACGGGGCAAACCTGCTCGCAGGGGGCATTTTCGCAGTGCTGGCAGAGCATCACCTGGTGGTCTACCCGCGGACGCTCAGGATCGCCGGAGAAGTAGCGGTCGACCCGGATCCAATGCATCTCGCGTCCGCGGAGCACCTGCTCCTTACCGACAACCGGGACGTTGTTCTCCGCCTGGCAGGCCACCGCGCAGGCATTGCAACCGATGCACTTCGACAAGTCGATCGACATGCCCCAGCGGTGCCCCCGGGAGACATCCGGCTCCTCCCAGAGCGAAATCAGCGGAGGGTGGTGAACCATGTGCCGGGCGAATTCCGGATGCTCCCGGTAATGCTCCAGCGACGCTGCGCGGATCAACTCGCCGACGCGGTGCTCGCGGGCCCTCAGCCCCACCGTGTCGATGGCGTGATGATCCTGGGTCGAGGCCAAGGGATACTTCTCGCCGGTCGCTTCGATCGAGGCCCCGGTGGCGAACTCCATGCCGCCGGTCGTCCGCAAGCGGTAAGTGTCGAAACCGATTGGCTTGACGCCGCGACGAGCATCGCCGCCCACCGCGCCGGCGGCCGTGCGGCCGAAGCCCAGCCCCACCGCGACCGAGCCGGCCGGCTGCCCGGGAAGGACGCAGACGGGCAGCACCAACTCGCGGCCGCCAAGCGTCAGCCGCACCAGCGACTCGTTCTCCACGCCCAAGGCGGCCGCCGTGGCCGGACCGATCAGGGCAGCGTTGTCCCAGGTCAGCTTGGTGATTGGCCTGGGGGTCTCCTGCAGCCAGGCGTTGTTGGCAAACCGCCCATCGTAGACCGAAGGGTCGTTGCAAAAGACGACTTCCAACGGCCCTTGCCTCCAGCCGATCTCCGCCAGGCTGCCGGACTCAGTTTTCGGCGCCGCACCGGCCGCGATTGAAGGGGTTTCGGGCGACCAGCCGCTTCCTTGCAGGAAGCCGTCGTGGACCGTCTTCCTCCACGCGGCCGCCGCGTCACCTTCAGCTACCATCTCGTTGAACGTGGCCTGGACCAGTTCCATCCCCGACGGTTTCTCGTCGCCAAGGATCAATGCCAGCAGCTCGATCGCCGATCTGCCGCCCAAGAGCGGACCGATCAGCGGCTGCACAACGCTGTAAGTTCCGTCCCACGACCGCACGTCGCCCCACGACTCCAGAAAGTGCGTCTGCGGCACATGCCAGTCGCAGACCAGCGCGGTTTCGTCGCGGAAGAGCCCGCAGTGGAGGGTCGTTTCCACCTTCGCCAATGCTGCGGCGAAATCCAGGTCGGCCGGCGCGTTGTAGACCGGATTACCGCCCAGGATGAGCAGAGTCTGCACGTCGCCGCCGCTGATCTCGTCGACCAGCGACTTCATTGCACCGGCATAGCCGGTGCGATCCGCCTCCGGGTCGGCAAAGTAGACGACCGTCTTGCCCGCGTTGTCCAAGGCGGCGTTGATTCGATGGACGGCCGCATGAACTTCCGCCGGCTGACGCGGCCCGGCGGCAACGACACATTTGCCGCGGTGCGCCGTCAGATCCCGGGCTACCGCGCGGACGAACCGCTCGACTTCGTCGCCGTGCGGGGCCTCGGCGCGGCCGGCTTCTCCTTCCACAACCTGACGTTCCAATGCCGCCACCAACGCCGCGACATCCTGCGCCCGCATCGGTAGCCGATGGTCGGCCGCCGCCCCGGTCGGGGTGTAGCAACTCTCCACGACATAGAGCCGGTTCATTTCGCCCGCAACCGGCTTGCGGCCCTCGGCAAACGCCCTCGCGTATTGCAGGGCGGCCGGGTGCCCGCAGAGCAGATCCTCGTCGATGGAGACAATCACTCGAGCCTGATCCAGGCGGTAGTGCGGCCGATAGGCCTGCCCCAGCGCCAACTTCGAACCCAATCGCTCGTTGTCGCGCGACAAAGGCTCATACTCGTACCACTTCGCTTCGGGAAACGCCTCGAGGAGTCGCCGGCGCATCGTTGCTCGCGTCGGCGAAGTGCTCGTTTCGGCCAGCACTCGAAACCCTTTGCCCTTGGCCTTCCGCAACGGACCGAAGTGCGATTGGGCGAATTCAGCGAACTTTCCCCAGTTCTGTATGACTTCGCCGCGGGCAGCGCCCTGGATGACGTTGGTGCTGCGGTCGGGATCGTAAAGCTCGAGAATGGCAGCCTGAGCCGACGCGTCGGTGGCGCCCAGGCTTTGAGGATGCTCAGGATTGCCCTCGATCTTAATGGGCCGCCCATCGACCGCCGAGACCAACAACCCAATCGCCCCACCGCCGATCTGGATCGCCGTGGCGAATTGCTGGGCTTCTCCGGGAACGCGGCCCGGCGGCCGGCGAACCATCGGCAGAACCTTCGCTTCCTCCCAACGGCAACCTCCGCCGACGCTCGCCAGCGTCAACGAGGCACCCATCAACTGCAACCAGCGGCGACGGCTCACGCCGCTTGGATCGGCCGCGGCGGGGAACTCGGCCTCCAGAAACTCGCGGTACTCGGGCGCATCGGCCAACTCGGCCAGACTCCGCCAGCGCCTCGACATCGTCCTGGCGCCGCCCTCCGGCTCGGGACTCTCGATTCGGGACTCTCGACTGTTCATCGATGACATGTGGAGCAATCAGTCGACGGGTTGATGTTGTTTTCCTGCCGCAGCCGCTCGCCCAGGACGGCCTGGTCTTCCGCCGGCTGCCAGTCGAGGTCCGTGACGAATTCCAACGGCCTCAGATGCGGCGCGGGATTGCGATGGCACTCCAGGCACCAGCCCATGCTCAGCGTTTCTACCTGGCGAACCTTGTCCATTTTGTCGATCCGGCCGTGGCAACTGACGCAGCCGATGCCGCGAGTCACATGCGCGCTGTGGTCGAAGTATGCGAAGTCGGGCAGGTCATGCACTTTCACCCACGGAATCGGATATCCGGAAGCCCAACTCTCGCGGACAGGCAACAGCAGTGCGCTGTCCGGCGCGATCCGCTCGTGGCAGTTCATGCAAACGCTCGTCGGCGGCACGGCCGCGAAAGCGGCCTGATCGACGGTGGTATGGCAGTACCGGCAGTCCAGGCCCAACTCGCCAGCGTGCAGCGCGTGGCTAAAAGGGACCGGCTGGTCGGGCATGTAACCGACGTCGGTCGTCTGGGGAGACCCACCGTAATAGACGATTCCGATCAGGTACACCGGCGCAATAGCCAGCACCACGCCGGCCAGGGGACGTGCGCGGTCGATCCACTGCGGAAACACCGGTCCACTCATGGCAAGTAGTTCGTCGCCTGCTCAATCCACCGGAAGATGTAATAAGACTGCCCATTTTACTAAGCGGCGCGGCGGCGAGAAAGTAGCGCGCCGGCTCCCGAAAACGCTTTTCGACGCACGCATCGCGATTTCCCGGTCGCCTCGAAGGATGATTTGTTCCGTCAATGTTACCACGCTCAGTGGACATTACCTCGAATTCAAAACAGAAACTCGGGTATCATACCGCTGAAAACGTAGAGGAGAACGGCAGAAAGAACCGATCAACGTTTCTTCATTGAGATCCCTTCTCTCTACCTTCCCTGCGTCCACTGCGTCCACTGCGGCAATCCTTCGGCCCTACAGTTTGGGGCCCGATTCACCCGCTGGCTCAACTTCAGGCACTACTGACAACCCCCCTGAAGATCTAAGTTCAACTCGGTATCGTTTGCCGGGAACCAGCTTGATCGACGGCGCCTCGCCGTGGGCGGCCCGAACGCCTGCCTTTTCCGCCATTTGAGGGTTGTTTGCATACTCCCAGAAACGGTCCCAGAGTTCTTGCTCGAACTCGGACGGTTTGCCGCCGTTGCGGTAAGCGGCTGGCTGAGACTGCGGCCGATCCAGCGGGAATCCCTGGCTGGGTTGTTGCGCTTCGCCGAATACGCGGCGGAACAGGCAGACGGACGTGGATCGCAGCGAGTCGCCCAGTTCGACGAACTTGTCGCTGAATTTCACTACCCACGAGTCGAGATAGATCAGGTCTCCTTTTACGGTGAACACACGGGGATCGTCCAACGGTTCTCCCTGCTGGTTCATTTCGACAAAGCTGAACTTCGTTACCAGATCATTTGTCGCGACCGATCCCTGCTGCGAAAGAACAGCGATCCGTGCCACCCGGTGATCGACTTTCATCAGCCTCAGAGCGGTCTGAAGCCGCTCGATCTCTTTCTGCTTGACTTTGAGGTCTTCGTTCAGCGCTACGATCCGAACCGACTTGTCGCGAACATCGGCCGCCAACCGCTCAACCTCTTGCCGTTTGGCATCCAGTTCGGCTTCCTGCTGGACGAGCTTCGCTTGCGCCCATTTTTCGGAGTTGTAGGTCTGGTATCCCAACCAGCCGGCGATTCCCAGACCGGCCGCGACGGCAACCGCCAACAGCAGCCCCAAGAAACTGTTCAGCGCGCTAATGAGTTTGAGCACAGCCTACCCCCCCAGATCTTCTTTAATCCGGCGAACCTCTCCTTCCGTTCGCTGCAACGCGGCGGTCAATCCCATCAGTTCGGACCGAATTTCGTTCAGATCCGCCCGCAAATTCTCAATCTCTCCCCGCAGATCATCAACGAGCGTATTGACCGAAATTGCCGCTCCGGCAAACGCCGGCTGCCTGGGGTGCTCGCCGGCCTCGGCCGCAACCGGCCGCACAGCCGCCGACTCGGCCTTGATCCGTTCCAGCTCTTTGCCGGTATAAAGCGCGTGGGTGACCACGTGCCCACGACCCTCCGGCGTCAACGGCAGGACAAGCCCCTTCGACTTGAGCGAATCGAGCACGGTCCGCAGTGCCGGCAAATCGGTGATCGACTCCATTCGCGAGGCGCGGCCGCGGAGTTCACCCTCGGTCTGCGGTCCCCGTAACAGCAACTCGGCCATCACCGCCAGTTCGATCTTATCGACCCCGAGCCATTCGTACAAATAGTGACGGTACTTGGCCACGCGGCCGTGACCTTCGATCAACCCCACGGCGCCCAGCCCGCGAAGTCGCTCGAGCGATTCCTCGGCGTCTTCCGGCTCAATTTCCATGATCGGATCGCGGTTGCTCTTCTGGTTGGCGGCCGCCGCGATGGCGTTCAACGACATCGGATAGGCGCTGGGCGTCGTTTTGGCTTTCTCAACCAGCACGCCGGCGATGCGCCGGTCGATCGCCGCAAGCGGCTGCCAGCGCGGCTTTGCCTGGGAATCGTGGGAACTGGACTGCTCGTTCATCCGTCTATTCTCGTCTTGCCGCTCGCATTGATAAGGAACCCACTGTCGGCCATTGTCGCCCATTGGGCTGGCCGCTGTAAACATCCCCCCCCGGAATCAGGCCGATTGACGAACCAGTCGGCCTTCACTATACAAAAAGACTTTGACAGAAAACTCCGATTCCGAACGAGGAGAGACAGCTTTGTCGAACACGGAGGCAGCCGGCAGTGTACGCGTTGGAATAGCGCAGTTTGGATCGGGTGTATTTGCGATGCGGAGTTTTCGCGCCCGGCAAACGATCGGCAAAATCGAAGGGCAACGGTTCGACGATCCCGACTACGGTTCGGATTACTGCATGGGCCTGGGCGAGGCATCCCTCGAGCCCGATCCACCCTTTCGGTTCCTGAATCACCATTGTCTGCCCAACTGCGAATTGTGGGAGATCGAATACGAGGAGGAAGACGGCGAAGCCGTATTCGAATTGTGGCTTAAGGCGCTGCGAACGATCCAGCCCGGAGACGAGTTGACGATCGACTATTCCTGGCCCGCCGAAGCGGCGATTCCCTGCGGCTGCGGCGCCCCGGCCTGCCGCGGTTGGATCGTCGCCGCCGAAGAACTCGACCAGGTCCGGCGACCTAAGAGCCAACCGCTGCACACCCGGCGGTCACACCGAGGCCAGGCGTTGGCCGGGCTCGCCGGCAGCGGCGAATGAACCTACCTCTGAGAGGCGGCTGGGGCAATCGCTGGTCCTGACGGTTGCCAACGGCCCGCTCTGCCGTCACAATGCGCGTTTTCAGCGCTCGTGCGACAACCCCAGCCCGAAGGACGGAGATTCTCTATGCCACCCCGACCGATGGTCGCCCTGGTGGCTTTGCCCGAGGCTCGGTTCCCGCCGCAACAGGCGGTCTTTGAGCGGTTCGGACAACTGCGGCCCGATCTTCCTCCGATTGTCCAGGTCGAACGGCAGGAAGACGTTTGCTCCTTCGTGATCGGCCGGGATACGGCGGCGATCTCGCTCATGGACGCCCCGATCCCCTGGGCCGACCTGGAGCGGCCCTGCGCCACCGCTTGGTACTGGCCCGAGGCGGAAGCGTCGATGCGGGATCATCGGGCGCACGTGCTGGTGGTTGTGCTCTCTGATTCGCCCGACCGAGTCGCCACGGCCTTGTTCCTGACCAGTCTCGTTGCCGCGGTGGCGGAGTGTTCCGAGGCGAACGGCGTCTGTTGGGTGCCGGCTACGCTGGTCCATTCGCCGGAAGCGTTTATCGATTCCTGTCAGGAAATGAGCAAGGAGTATCTGCCCCTCTACCTTTGGGTCAGTTTCGCGATCCAGCAGCACCACGATGGATCGTACTGCGTCTTCACCACCGGCCTTGCCGAATTCGGGCTGATGGAAATTGAAGTCCACGGCAGTTATAAGGATCCCGAGTTTCTCATGGACCGCGTCTTCAATATCGCCCATTACCTGCTCGACAACGGGCCGGTGCTGGAGGACGGAGAAACGATCGGGCTATCCGACGACGAGGAGATTCCGGTTCATCATGGACCCTCGATGTGGGATGAACGTATGACCGTGATCCAATTGGGATTGTAGGCCGAAATGGAGAAGCATTGGAGAAATCCCCAACGATCGACACAGCGACGATTCACTGCCTCTTCACCGTTCCGCTCAGGTAAATCTCCCCCTCGGCCAACCGCAAGCTATCGATTCGCACCGACCACTTGTCTCCGCGATCCGGCGGCGGCATTCGGAACAGTGCCACCGGGTCGCCGTCGACCTGGTGCCACTGGAGCCGGAGCCCTGATTGCCGCCCGGCCTCGGTGACCCCGTCGAGAACGTGCTTCAACGGCAGCGGCATCGCTCCCAGACGGGCGCGGCGAAACCGCACGGCGATCACATTGGGCTCCGGAACGTACGGCTCGACGGTCAACGACAGCACGCCATTGCCCCCCGCTCGATCGGTTCGGCATGCGAGGCTGATCTGCTCCGGATTGACGGCAATGCGAGGGTCGAAGATCCCCTCGGGAATCGCATCCGGATGGTTGCGAACCAAATCGACTGCCAGCCAGCCGTTGATTTCCTCAGCCGTGAACAGAGCATGCCATGCGCCTTCGCGCTTCATCGCGCTGAGCAGATCGCTCGACTTGCCTAGCATCCGATGGCTGGCTTCCGACTGGGCGGCTGGATCCGATTTCATCGCCTTGCGATAGAATTCGGGCGTCTGCCGCGAAGCCCGGTAGACAGCCAGCCCGGCCAAACCCAGCAATAGCAGCGCCACGACGAGCGCAGTGAAGACCTTCCGCTTCAGCCTCGCCTTTCTCTTCATCTCTTAACGGCCATCGCTTGCCACGTTTCCTCTCACGAACCGGCGCCTACTCGAACCGCAACAGCGCATAGTTCTTCTTCCCCGATCGCAGCACCATCACCGTTTCGCTGGCCATGTCAGCCGGACCGAGGTTCGCATCGGCGCTGGTCACGCGCCGATTGTTGACGTAGGCGCCTCCCTGCCCGATCGTCCGGCGGGCCTCGCTCTTGGTCTTTGCCAACCCGGCCTCGACCAGCGCGTCGATCACAGAAAGTCCCTCGCCGTCAAGCCGTTCCCGTAAGAGGCTCTTACTGGGCACGTCGGCGAAAATCGCCTGCAACTGGCCGTCGCTCAGCACGCTGATCTCCGCCCCAAAGAAGATCTCGGTGGCCCGCCTCGCCGTTTCCAGCCCCTCAGATCCGTGAACCAGTCGCGTAATCTCTTCGGCCAGCCGCCGCTGCGCCAGACGGCGGCCTGGCTCGGTCGCATGGTCGGCGAGAATCGTCGCAATCTCTTCTTCGCCCAAGTCCGTGAAAAACCGCAAGCACTTGTCGACGACGGCGTCCTCAAGATTGATCCAGTACTGATAAAAGCGGTACGGGCTGGTCTTCTCCGCCGACAGCCAGACCGCGCCCGACTCGGACTTGCCCATCTTCGTGCCGTCGCTCTTGGTCAAGAGCGGAATAGTGACGCCGTAGAGCTGAACCGATCGCAACCGCCTGGCCAGATCGATCCCCGCCGTGATGTTACCCCACTGGTCGCTCCCCCCCGCCTGCAACTCGCAGCCGTAGGCGTCGTAGAGATGGACGAAATCGTAGGCTTGCAGGAGCATGTAACTGAACTCGGTATAACTCAAGCCGCTGTCGGTCCGCTCCAACCGGCTGCGGACCGAATCCTTGCTGAGCATAACGTTGACCGGAAAATGCTTGCCGATATCTCGCAAGAAACCGAGATAGCTGAATGCCCCCATCCAGTCGTAGTTGTTGACCAACAGCGCCGAGGTCTCCCCCCGGTCGAAATCGAGAAAACGCCGCATCTGTTCGGCCATGCCCGCGATGTTGGTCCGTAGCGTCTCCTCGGAAAGGAGGTTCCGTTCCTCGCTCTTGCCGCTGGGATCGCCGATCATGCCGGTGGCGCCGCCAACCAAAGCAATCGGCCGGTGGCCGGCCTGCTGGAAGCGGCGAAGGGTCATCAAAGCCAGCAGATGGCCCACGTGGAGGCTATCGGCGGTAGGGTCGAAGCCGACATAGAGCGTGCGCGGCTTCTCGATCAGCCACCGCTGCATATCGACCCCTTCGGTGGTCTGGTTGATCAAGCCGCGCCAGGTCAGTTCGGAGAGGATGTCTTGCATCGATGGCGATCCCTGGTCTACTTCCACATGTCGTCGTCTGCAAAGGGGTGCATGGGGCCGAGGCCTTTCGGCTTGGGAAGAGCCTTCAGGGCTTGCTCCGCCAGTCGCAGATCTTCTCGAGTGGTAATCTTGAGATTCAAAGAGGAGCCCAACACAACCGCCACTTTTTCCCCCAGCCGCTCAACGAGTTGCGCCTCGTCGGTTGCCTGGAAATCCCCCCGCTTCGCATATGCCTCAAGCAGCAGTTCGCGGTGAAAAACTTGCGGTGTCTGCGCCTCCCAGAGCCCGGCGCGAGGAACCGTCTCTTCAATGGTGTGGCCGGAACCGACGCGCTTGAGAGTCCCCGCGATGGGAATCGCGAGAATTGCCGCTTTGGAGCGCTGGGCCGCCTCAAAAACCTTATCAACCCAAGCGTCAGTCAGGCATGGGCGTGCGGCGTCGTGGACGCAGATGAATTCCACGTCCGGTTTCACGCGGGCCAGCGCGTTTTGCACGGAGTCCGCTCGTTCGGCCCCCCCCGGGACCACTTCGATCCCCAGAATGGCAACGTTCGAGGCGAACTTGAAGTTAAACTCCTCGCGATCCTCGGGCGAGATGACCAGGATCGTTTGCACCACATCCTTGCGATTAATAAACCGCTCGGCCGAATGCAGCCATACCGCTCGATTGGCGAGCGGCGCGAATGGCTTCTTGTAGTGCTTGTCCTGAAAGCGGCTGCTGCGGCCGGCAGCCGCCAGGATTACGGCGAACTTGGCCACGGCTTACACTCCCTCTCGACGGTGAGCATCCTGGAAAGTCCTAATTGTCCCGTTTTTCGGGGGGGAGTCAAGGCAAGGCCGTGCCCCGTAGGTCCAGCCTGCCGGGCTGGACCTGATCCGCCGCGGGCCGCCTCAAGCCAAGGAGCAACCATGCGGATCATTCCGATATTCAGGTCAAGCCCGGCAGGCTGGACCTACGGGTGCCACCGACCGCCTTCGGCTCTCATTGCCTGCAAAAGCCGCGGCGGAGTCATCCGCGGACCGAGCGAGCCCAGCGGTCGGACCAACTCGACGAGCCGGCCCGCGCCGATGGTGTCGGCCCACCAGAGCAATCCCCCGCGAGCCGTCGGAAATCCCAGTCCGAATAGCGCCCCCAGGTCGATCTCGCGTGGATCGTAGACGACATGCTCCTCCAGAAGTCGTGCTGCCTCCAGCACCATCGGCAGCAGCAGGCGGCAGAGGATCGCGTCGGTCGTCCACTCCCGAGGCCCGCGCGTCCAAGTTGCGATGAGGTCCGCCATCGCCTTCCGTGGCGGTTCCTGCCGAGACGCATCTTCATAGTCGAAAAATCCGACGCCCGACTTTCGCCCCAGTCGTCCGGACTTGACCATGCTGATCAACAGCGGTGACGCGACGACGCGGTCGGGAAACGCCTCCCACAGCACCCGCCCGGCCTGGAGCGTTGTATCCAGTCCGATCTCATCCATCAATCGCAGCGGTCCCTTGGCCATCCCGAACTCGGTGGCCGCCGACTCAATCTGTTCGACCGTGGCGCCTTCCAAGAGCAGTTCCAGCGATTCGGTCAAGTAAGGCACGAGCATTCGGTTCACGAGAAACCCCGGACCGTCGCCGACGACCACCGGAATCTTGTCGATCGACCTGGCCAATGCGATTGCGATATCCACGGTGGCGTCGCTCGTTTTCGGGCCGCGGATGATCTCCACCAAGGGACGCTGGCGAACAGGATGAAAGAAATGGATACCGACGAACCGTTCGGGTGACGACAGCCCCCGGGCCAGCCGGGCCAGTGGAATCGTCGAGGTGTTGGATGCCAACACGGCATCGTCGCCAAGTCTTGGCTCGATGCGAGCGTAGACCTGCAGTTTTGCCGCCGGAGTCTCAATCACCGACTCCAGGACGACGTCGCAGCCCTCCATCCCCTGCTCGCCGGCTGTAACGGTGACAAGTCGCTCCACCTCTTGTCGCGCGGCCCCATACGACTTACCCCGGGCGTAAATCCCGTTGACGATACCATTCATCGCCGCGTCCACCGCCGCCGGACTGCTGTCGGTGATGGTGACCTTCAGTCCGTGCTCGACGCAGGCGGCGGCAATGGCCGTGCCCATCAACCCCGCTCCCACAATCCCCACCGAGCGGACCGACCGCTGCCCGCCGGCGAATCGCCGTTCGGCTCGCGACCACTCGAGCATCGAACGAACGTGCGATTCCGCGGCGCGGCAACTGGATTCGTCAGGAACTCGAAATACGTCCGGCAACAAACCTCGTCTCCGTAGCTCGCCCCTTACAACCCGCTGCATTGTTCGACATGCCAGCGTTTCCACAACGCGATGCGATCGGCAAACCTCGGCGACTCGCCGTCCGGGCCGGTCACATCATGGCCGACCACCTTCGGCAGGCTCGCCAGCGCCGCTACTCGGATGCTCTGGCGGTCGTCCAACAGGCGAATCAGCGCCGGCACAAAAGACCGGTCGGGCACGTCGCCCATGGCGACGGCCACGCGGCGGCGGACCCGTTCATCGTTGCTGTAAGACAGCCGTTCCAGTGCGGCTCGGCCCGCTTCGTCGCCCAGGCGGGCCAAGGCAACCGCCGTATCCAGTCGGACCATTTCGTTCGACGAGGCAAGCAGACGCCGTAGCGGCCCGCTATCGTCCAGCCGCCCCAATTGTCCGAGCGCCGCAGCGGCGGCGGCGGCGGCCACGGTGTCGTTCGGATCCTTAAGCGCGGGAATCAGCAGAGCCGCATGACCGGCCGCCGGGTGACCGGCCAGATGCTCGCACGCGCGGCGGCGAACCTCCGGCGCCGGATGCCCGATGGCGATCGCCGCCAGCCGGACCGCCGGCTCACTGCCGTCCCCCGCCATTGCCGTCAGCACGCTCTGCCACACCAGCGCGTCGGTCTCCGTCGATGCGACCTCGGCCAGCCGCGTCATCGCCAGACGGCCAATCGGCTCTTTCCTGCTCATTTCCGCTAACCGCCCTGCCGCATGGCGACGGGCAACGGCATCGTCCGACCGCATCCGCTCCAACTCGGCGAACACCGGCAGCAGCAACGGCAAGACCTCGCCATACACGACCTCAGGCAACGGCCCTGACCGCTGCCGTGCCAGATGCTCCAACGATTCGATCGCGTCCCGCCCCATCCCTTTCAGTTCTGCCACGGCTTGCGAACACTCTTCCGGCGACGGGTTGGCGTTGGAAATCCGCTCGACAAGTTGTTCGACGCGGGCAAGTTTCCGCGGCGTCGACTCCGCGACTGGTTCCGATGCCGCCGCCAGCGTCGCCTCGTCCACAAAGCCGATCTGCTCACGGAATTGCCGCCGCAGCTCTTCCAGCGTTTCCGCACGGCGGTCCGGGGGAGCATCGACCGGGAATTGCCCGGCGGGCGGCCATCGCCGCGCGAGTTGCTCGGCGGCCGATTTTCGCGTCATGTAGACCGCACGGCCCATCGCGTCCAACAGCAGGGGGCCGGCCTGCTCGAGCGGCCAATCGGCGATCGACGCGACCGTCTGCTGCTGCACCGGAGCGCTGGGGTCATCGAGCATCGTGGCGGCAACCGCCGCCGCGCCACGGTCGGGAAACTTGGCGACGGCTTCGGCTACAGCGAGCCGCACTCGCCACGACTTGTCGCCGGCCGCGCTGAGCACCGCCTTTTCACAGCCGAGCGAAGCCAGCGACTTCACGGCCGCCGCTCGCATCAACTCGGAATCGTGGTCCAGAATGGCCTCGAGCGGTCCGCTCGCGTCGTCTGCCGGCAAATCGCCCAAGGCGGCGACCGCGGCCAACCGCACGTGCAAATCGTGATCGTCCAGCGCGGCGACCACATAGTCGTCGGCCTCCGGCCGGCCGGACCGGGCCACCAGCGGTAGGGCCGCCGCGCGCACGCGCGGGTCCGGGTCGTCACGCCGATCAAGGATGTCAGCGTCAAGCGAGACATCCGCAGAGCCGTCCCTCGGGACGTGCGTTTCGGACTTTGGCTCCGGTGACGGACTCTCCAGCAGCGTCACTTCGCCACCGGGCAGGCTCGGTACTGCATCCACCGCCGGAATTCGCCAAGGGCAGCCGGTCGACGCGACCACGCAGAGCAGCAAGAAAACGCGTAGAAACCAGTAGGGGTTGGGAGTCTTTTTCCAGGTCGCCCCCACCGCCGCTCGGCGCAGCCCACACAAGTGGAGGCCGACACGGAACAATACTCCCCACCCCTTTGAACTTGGATAGTCCGTGGCTTTCACAAGAACCAACACGTCAGGCAATTCCTTTTGCCAAGCGCAACCTTCGGCGTTGCCCGGCTCCCGCGACTGCTCATCTCTCAAGTCGCCGGCGCTGGCGCGCCGGCATTGCTCCCGGCGGCGGCCGGTTTATCCACGGCCGTCCGCATCTGCTTGGCCTGCTCCTTGAGTTGGGAGACGAGTGGCTCGTACCCCAGGTCGTCATTGCTGCAAAGGTTCTTCACAGCGTCCAACTTCTGGGCCAGAGCATCGACGAATTGCTTCTGCTGCGGTTCGACGGCCGCCGCTACGATTCCCTTCGATTGCTCGTCGGCTCCGCCGGAAACGCCGCTGATCGCAGCAGCCATGCGGTCCATCAGGCGACGGCGCAAAACCAGAGAATGCTCCTTCTCCAACTCTTTCAATTCATCTTCCTGCTTGGGAGGAGCGCCCATTCCGGGCATTCCCGGCGCGCCCATCATCATCGGGTCCATCATCATGCCTTCCATCCCCGGCATCCCCATTCCCATTGTCGCCGCCGTTCCCTTCTTTTCCGCCAGCAATTGCTCAAAATCGGGAATCTCGCGATCTGCCTCCGCCTCCAACGCGTCGAGCGCGAGCTTGCCCACCTGCGAAGCCAACTCGGTCGCGTTGACGGCGACACCTCGGTAGTTGAGCTTTCCCAACGCGCGCGACGCTGCCGAACGAGTAATAAAGGAAGCAGAGGAATCGCCAGCAATTTCCGCCAATGCCTTGGCAACCTCGCCGTCTTGCCCCGGCGACCGCAACTCTCCCAGCACATCACAAGCCAGCGCGCGGATCCAGGCGTGTCCCTCGGCGCTGCGGCCGGGAGCGACCTTCGTCGTCGCCACCTTGAGCATCGAGGGGATCACCTGCTGACTGACCACTTGCTGATCGGCGATGCCCAGAATGGCATGGCTATTGAGCCCGACCAACGCAGCGACGCGTATGGCGTCGAGCACCGTCGGTTCGGCCGAGTTGACCAACTCCAGCAGAAGCGACAGAGCAGCCGGCAGGGGGACCGGCGGTGTCCTCACATCCTGCGCTTCCTTCGCATACAAGTCGCCCAGCGCCAGCGTCGCGTTGACGCGGACCGCCGGATGGTAGTGCCCCTTCACCAGTTTAGTCAGGTAGGCCAGCGAAAGTTGAATGAGCCGGTCGTGCGGCGGCCCACCGCCCTTGCCGGCCTGCGCCTCCACCCGCAGATCCTTGCGGAAATCGGGCAGTGCATTCTGATAGTTTTCTTGGGTCCAACGCGGGAAGGCATACTTGTTGTAGTATTCTTCGAAGGCTTGCTGCTGGCCGGCTTGAAAACTATTGTCGCGGAGATTCTTCACCACGTCGCTCCGTCGCCGCTTGAGGTTTTCGTCGACGGGATCCGTCACAAAAGGCTTTTGCTCGGCCACTTTCGGCTTGGCAGGTTCCGCGACGCCCGCGGCCGGAGCGGCAGCCGGCTCGGCTGGCTCCAAACCGGGATCGTCCTGCGGCTGAGCCACCGCAGCCGGAGCGGCGGCGCCAGGTTCGGCCGGCTTAGCGGCCGCCGCGGGCCCGGCGGCGCCGGGCTGACCGGTACCCGGCTGCGGATTTTGCGCCAAGTTCAACGAGGTCATCAACGTCCAGATACAAATCGCCGAAGCGATACGACTTCCGGAATTCCTGCAATTGACAATGGGCATGGCTCACGCAACCTCTAGCGCCGAACGGCTTTTGGAACAGTTACTCCACGTTGTCCAGGCTACCACCGCCAGGGTGGCGGTGTCAAGCGTATTGCACGGGAAAGGCTGACGGCACCTTCTAGCCCATCCGGCGGACGTTTGACAGACCAGGCCGGGCATGTTTAGAGTAGGGTGAGTGCCAGGTTCCATTCGGCAAGGAAGAACAACTTCGGCCCGTCGCCGATGCAATCTCCAACGTCTATCCCGGCCCGTAAGCAAAGTGGATGCGAATGACGCTCCTCTATTCCAACGATACGTTCCTGCACCACGAAACCGGGCTCCACCCCGAGAGCGCGGACCGCATTCGCGAGATCCCCTCGCATCTCGAAAAAGCCGGTCTCGATCGCCGCTGCAAGCAACCCGAATGGGAGCCGATCCCGCGGCACCAGATCGCGCGGGTCCACTCGTTGCGCTACGTCGATGAAGTTTGGGCGATGGCCAAATCGGGCGGCGGCGACCTCGACGTCGACACGGTCTGCAGCCCCTCCTCCTATGACGTGGCCCTGCGAGCGGCCGGATGCGTCTCTGACGCCTCCCAGCGGATCCTTGGCGGCGAAGACAACCAGGCCCTTTGCCTCGTTCGACCGCCGGGGCACCATGCACTGGCCAGTCGTGCCATGGGTTTCTGTCTGTTCAACAACGTGGCCATTGCGGCCAAGGCAGCCGTCGACGAGATGGGACTCGATCGCGTCCTCATCGTCGATTGGGACATCCACCACGGCAACGGCACCCAGGCAACCTTCTGGGAAGACCCTCGCGTCGGATTCTTCTCCATCCACCGCTGCCCCTTCTTCCCCGGAACCGGCATGGAAGACGAGACCGGTTCGGGCGACGGGCTGGGCGCAACGCTCAACCTGCCCGTCGCTTTCGGCATCTCCCGCAAAGATTACCTCGCGCTATTTGGTCTCGGGCTGGAACGATTCGCGGCCAAGATCAAGCCCCAACTGATCTTCATCAGCGCGGGCTGGGACACGCACCGCCTCGATCCGGTCGGCAATCTCGGCCTCGAGGTGGAAGACTATGCCACAATGACCAACATGGTGCTCGACATCGCCGACAGCTACTGCGGTGGTAAGTTGATCAGTGTGTTGGAAGGGGGTTACGATCCGCGAATTGTGGCGGAGTCTGTCGTGGTCCACCTCGACGAAATGCTCAAAAGACAGGAGTCGAGAGCTGAGAGTTGAGAGCCAGTTCGTCCGGCGGGCTCTTGATACCGAACGAGCGTCACTGCACTTTCTCGTCATCTCTTAACGGCCATCTTCTGCCCCTTCGTCCCCCAATCTTCGACCGCTGACCCGGAACTGCACCGTCGGCGGGCGTTGCTCGAGGGTCGTGTGTCGGCCGCGCCACCACCAGGCGCCGTTCTGGAGGAAATCGCGCGTGCGGTTGCCGCCGCTGCGGTCCACCAGTTCGATGTCGCTGGTGCGGCAGAGAGCCACTCGCCGGTTGTCGAGCGAGCCGAAATAGTAGCGACGGCTGAACCAATTCTGATCACCCAAGGAAGCGTCCACGGGGATCCATTGGCCCTCGGGCAACAGGAACTCGGCCCAACAGTGCCAGCCATCGGTCCGATCGGCCCAGAAACCGGAAACGAGTCGCGCCGGCACTCCGGCGGCCCGACACAGCGCCACGAAAAGCGCGCTGTAGTCGCCGCACTCGCCGTGCCCCTTCTCCAGGCACCAAGCGGCGCCGCCGAAGCCCTCGATCAGTTGATACTCGACGTTCTCAAGCACCCAATCGTAAGCCGCACGGGCGATCTCGACCGGATCGGTCTTTTGACCTCGCAGCTTCTCCGCTTGTTCGATGATCGCCGGGTGGTCGCTTTCGATCTTCCGCTCGGGCCGCGTGAAGAGGCGATAGGCGTCGGCATTCGCATATCGGGGCGGTCCATTGCGAGCAAGTCTCGCCAGGTCGGTGGCGATTCGTCGCACGGTAACTTCATACGATACTTCCAGAACCATCGATGCTCCGGGCCTGGGCAGATCCTTCTTTCCGTAGAACTTCGCCACACGGGCCAGACCGTTGGCCTCGCGCACGATCGGCACACGAGGCCGAACCTCGATCGATTGCACCGTCTGCTCGGGTGCGTCCTGCGGAACCGGGATCCATAGCTCCAGCGACTCGAGTTGCACATCGCCGTTTTGGAAATCACCGCGATGCACCACGTGATAGCGTCGTTCGTCGCCGTACCGGATCCACGAACCGTCTTCCTGTCCCATTGCCGGCGACTGGCCGAACGCCAGACCGGCCAGTGAACCCACCCCGACTGCCAATACTTGACGTCGAGTGAATCGAACCATGCTTCATTCCTGTTCCGCCGGCGTCGGGGTTGGACTGCCGTCTGGTTGACCGGGCACATCCTCAATCCTACACTAAACGGCCGTGGTTGGTAGGCCCACTCGTCGCCCAGGGTCGGCTCAGTCGTTGCGTATGGCTCTCGGAGATCATGAAGGATACGAACCGAACAACCCTCCTGCCCCCCATGAAGTTCATGCCCATGGAAACGCTCGCTTACAAACCGACCCTTCACGAAGTCCTGCCTCGCCTCCGTTCGCTCTACCAGCGGCAGGCGACCGACCGAATCTTTGCCGCCTTCGACGTACCCAGTGCCGCCATCGCCGAATTCGCCGAGCAGTATTCTCATGGGTACTGTGAAGCCCCCGATCCAGCCGAGCGAGTGCGGTTCTGGGATCGGCTTTTCTCCGAGCAGATCGCGCTGGAAGACGACAGCCTTCCGGTCGCTTACCTCAGCGAACTGGACCAGGGATTGTACGGCGGCCTCGTGGGCGGGAATGTTCAATTCATGGCCCATCCGGAGAACGGCTGGATTTCGTCGATGGTCGCGCCGATCTTGGCGGACTGGTCCGAGTTCGACCACTTGCAATTTCATTCCGAGCATCCGTGGTTCCATCGCTATCTCCTCCAACTCGACACGTTTGTCGGGCAGTCCGCCGGCAAGTTCGGCATCAGCCACTTCATCTTGATCGATGGCCTGAATTTCGCCTTCGAACTGGTCGGAGCGACGGAGACCTACTTGAGCCTCGCGGAGCGGCCGGAAATGGTCCGCCGCGCCATTGAACTGGCTTTCGAAGTCAACGCAAAGGTCCAGGACACATTCTTCGATCGCGTGCCGCTTCTGGAAGGCGGCACGTGCAGCAACATGTGCGAGTGGTTGCCCGGCCGGATCGTATCGGAGAGTGTCGATCCATTTCACATGACCTCGGTTCAGTACTTGGAGACCTGGGGACGCCAACCCATCGAGCGGATGCTCGCCCGCTTCGACGGTGGTGTGCTCCACCTGCACGGCAACGGCCGCCATCTTCTCGAAGCCGTCTGCTCGCTCGAAGGCGCCAAGGCAATTCGAATTGGCGACGACAAGGGTTTCCCACGGGCATTCGACATTCTCCGGTCGCTCCGGGACCGTTCGGGCGATATGCCGTTGGTCGTCGAAGTGGAATATCCGCAGTTTGTCGAGGCACTCGGCCACCACCAGCTTCCCGGCGGCGTCCTCTACAAGGCCACCAAGGCCCCAAGTATTGCGGCAGCGAACCGCTGTATGGAGAAGGTCCGCGCCTACCGATGCTGACGCTTCCGATATTGAGAAATTCTGAGGCGAATAATTCCCTCCAAGTCTGCCGATAGCATTTATTATCGGCACCCGGCCCAATTTAACAGACCCTTGCGATCCTACCGGCTTGGTGCTCTTTCTGCGCATCATTCAATAGCGGGCATGAGCCTGCCCCCATTCTTGCACCCCTGCAAGCCATGAGGAGAGCAAAACCCAGATGGTTACTCGTTTTCAGCAGATCCGCAACTTGGAAGACCTTCGGGATTACGTCAATGAAACGCTCTGCAATCAATACGAGCTCCAGATCGATGCTTTCCTCCTCACGGAGCGACTCCTGCGGAGGGGCGGCAAGCCTTGCGGCATCTACTTCTGCCTGCACGGCCCACGTGCGGTGAAATTCACCGCCATTTGGGAGACGGAACGAAACCAGATCCTTTTCTACGGCTCGACCGGCGAACGCTTCCAGAGAACTCAATTGCTGGACGCTCCCAGTCTGGAACACGCCGCGGCGTGAACTCCTGATGACCCTGTGCCACCATTACCACTTCCGACGCGAAGGAACTGGTATGCATCCCAATCATCACGATCTAAACACGGAGGTAGTCTTATGCTGGTGTTGTCACGAAGAGAAAGTGAGCGAATCCGACTCGGAGACGAAATCGTGGTAACGGTGATCCGAGTCGCGGGAGAGAGTGTGCGGATTGGCATTGAGGCTCCCTCGGACATGCTGGTTCTGCGAGAGGAACTCGAGCCTCGCGCGGCGCAGCCGACGCGACGTAAACCGTAGAATCGCCGAGCCAATGAGCCCGCCTGCTCGATGTTCTGGCCGGTGGTTAATAGAAGTGCCGCAGCCTGCCCGTCGGGAGGAGAGCCGGGCAGGCTGCGGAATCAACAGTGTTCGTCGGAAGAATCGCCTCAATTTCAGAGCGTCGCACAAGCGTTCAGAAACCGAGGCGTGCCCCCCTGCCCGCCAGATCGGTGGTCGGGGCCGTCCTGCCCAGCGCGGCAGGACAAGATGGCAGCCAGCTACTCGCGAGGCCGCACCGCGCCAGTCAAACCACTATAGTCGCGGCGGTCTTCCGGGTGCCAGAGCGGCAACCCCTTCTTGACCCGTTCGGCCAGTATTTCCAACTTCGCCTTCGAACCGGCGGGGGCATCGGTGGAGCAAAACTCCTCTGTCACAATCGGGTCGAAGTCCTCGTCGTGACCACACTCTAAAATCGCCTCAAACACGTTGCGCATCGGTAACCACTCCAACAACAAAAAAACTAACCCAGACGATCATGGCCCTCAAACTTGCAGAAGCGGGCGACCGCCCAGCCGAAGCATCTACGAAACGTCACAAGAACTCGACGCAGAGAAGTCTGCGGAAATCGAGCAGGCAGGATGACGCAAAAATGGGCAAACCAACGATTTTCTCTTTTTCCAATTGTTTGTCAAGTATCACCAGAAAAATTATTGGCAACTGAGCATTCCCACTAACAGGTGCAACATTGACCCTATCTCGGTGCTACAGTTCCCCTGCTGTGCGACGAAACTTAATGTGCCGTCTGCTAAACCGGACCGCGGCTTTCCGAGGGCACCGCTTCCGGCCCCCCTTTGTCATGCCGGCTCTCATACTCCTCGGTCAGCACCGACGGGCAGACTTCATCCACCCCACATTGGCGGCACACAAGCCGGATCAACTCGCTACTACTAAGTTTCAGGTTGTGCGACTCACAAATCTGATACAAATCTTTCAGGTGCTTGCAGGTCATCAATCTGCCTTTCTCTCAGTCATTCACTGACCCACCAAAATGGTGAATACCGCAGGCAACCCGGCTGCCAGGTACCGGTACTTCGTGCCGGTGCAACCGCTTCGTCCGGCCACAGCGGCGAGGCTGTCTCGCAGCTTCGCGCGTGGCTGCTTTTTTTGGGGTCATTCCACTGCGTTCACTGGTTCTGCCTGGCGGTGAACCAATTGTACAGCGCGCGGGATAGAATCCAGATGTTGCTCCAGGGCGCCCCCCCATACCGGGCGGCTGTTTTCGAGGCGTGGCCGTTTGGGCTAAACTGAATGTTGCCGAACCGATTTTAGGGCATGGTTCAAAAAACGGGGACTGGCTCCGAGCAAAACAGCTTCTGCCGGTGAAAAACACGGTTCGGCGAGGTGCCTGTCCCCGTTTTTTGAACCATGCCGATTTTAGTGGTTCCACGCCAACGGAAGAGGTTTCCCGTGAGTTGGTTTCAACAAGAAGTGCTCCTGCCCCGGTTCTCTCGGGGATGCCATATCATTACGCGACACGTCGTCGAGGCGTTGCCCGAAATCGGCCAGGTGCGGATCGGCTTGCTGCACGTCTTCATCCAGCACACCTCGGCCTCGCTGTCGATCAATGAGAACGCCGATGCGGATGTGCCCCACGACCTGGAAAAAGCTTTGGCCAGCATCGCTCCCGACGATTTCCCCTACCAACACACAATCGAAGGCGCCGACGACATGTCCGGACACGTCAAGGCTTCGTTGTTGGGCAGCTCCGTGACCGTGCCGGTTCGCGACGGTCGGATGGTTCTCGGAACATGGCAGGGCATCTACCTCTGCGAGCACCGCCGGCAGGGAGGCCGTCGCCGGCTTGTGCTGACGCTCAACGGCGAAACCTGAGCAATCCTCGTCGAACACGAAAGACCGAAATGAGCCTCGGAATGAATCGGGAGACTACCGCAGCCGCTTTCCTTCACGCGCACACGTCACTCGGTCGGCCGCGGCTCTTTCTCTTTGTTTCGAATGCCGACGAATGCCGGCGGATAACCGCGGACTTTCCACGAATCGGCCTCGGGCAGGGAGTCGAAGCCGAAGCGATCGTCCGATTCGACCACCACAATACTGCCGGGCGGCGCCTCTTGGAAAAGCCCGGTGATCAGTGACAGCATCGCTTCCGTGCGATCGACATAGAAATCGTACGGCGGCGAGGAGAATACGACCCAGGGCGCTTCGGCGGTGAGGTGGTGCCGCCCGGCCCAATGAAAAACGCTGCCCGTGACGACGTCGCAGCAATCTTCCACCCCGAGCGTAGCGATATTCTGTCGAATGATCGCCGCCGTGGGGAAATGCTGCTCAATGAACGTCGCGTGGGCGGCGCCGCGACTGAGCGCTTCAAGCCCCAGGGCGCCGGTGCCGGCGAAGAGATCGACGGCGTGGCTGCCGCGTACCGTGGGACCGATGAGGTTGAAAACGGCCTCCCGAACTCGATCCTTCATCGGTCGCACGCGGAGATTGCCGCCGTAACGCAGCTTTCGGCCGCGGAACTGCCCGCCCACAATGCGGAGCCCGACGGGATCGACGCCCCCGGTTCGGCGGGCATTGCCGGTCAACTCCGATCTTTGCGGACGGCGGGGCATGAACTTCCGGGGGGCTGGGGGCGTAGTGCTTTTGTACGGCCGGATGGAACGAGGAAGTATCCGCAAGTATAATCCGCGGGCGCCGGAAAAGCACCATCCGGCCGGCGATCTTTCCTTGGTCTTGAATTCGCTGAGTTTTGTGTGGTCTCGAATAGGAGTGAATCCTGCGATGCGTAGTGCCTTGTGTCTGGCGGTATTGCTGAGTACGGTGGTGGCGGTAGCGGCTTCCGCGTTGGGACAGGACGGTGCGCCGCCGGCCGCCCCGGAAGCCAAGGGCGCCGAGTTCGACAAGGTTTTCGCCGACTGGAAAGTATTGCTCGACCAACTGCGGAGTCTCCGCGAGGAATATCGCAATGCCGATCGTGCCCGCAAGACGGCGATCGCTAAGGAGTACTCGGAACTAGTCGCCCAGGGCGAAGACATGGAGCCGAAAGTGATCGGCGCGGCCGTGGCGGCGTTCAACGAAACCCCCAAAGCCAATCGCGAATTGACCGATTTTCTCCTGGGGCTCACGTATACCAATTTCAAGCAAGACAACTACGAAGAGTCATTGCGCCTGGGTAAGACGCTGCTGGACGGAGGAGTCGACCAGAAGGAACTCTATGGCTGGACCGGCTCATCCGCCTTCTGCGTCGGCGAGTTGGACCTGGCGGAGCAGTACCTCACCAAGGCCAAGGAACTCGACACCCTCGGCGAGCACGGACCGCAGCACCTCGACACCCTCCCCTATTACCGGGAAGCCTGGCCGAAGGAACTCGCAGTCCGCAAAGCGGAAACGGCCGCCGACGACCTGCCTCGCGTGCTGCTGAAGACAAGCAAGGGCGATATCGTCGTTGAACTGTTCGAGAACGAGGCTCCCAACGCGGTGGCTAATTTCATCTCGCTCGTGGAAAAAGGATTCTACAACGGTCTCACGTTTCACCGCGTCCTGCCCGCCTTTATGGCCCAAGGAGGCTGCCCCATCGGAAACGGCAGTGGCGGCCCCGGATACCAGATCCCCTGCGAGTGTTATCAGCCGAATCACCGTCTCCACTTCCGCGGTACTCTGAGCATGGCCCATGCCGGCCGCGATACGGGCGGCTCGCAGTTCTTTCTGACCTTTGTGCCTACCACCCACCTCGACGGCAAGCACACGGCTTTCGGCCGCGTGATCGAAGGCATGGGCGTCCTGGGCGAAATCCAGCGCCACGATCCCGAAGACCCGAACAGCCCGGATCCCGACAAGATCCTAGAAGCCAAAGTTGTGCGGAAGCGGGAACATCAATACGAGGTGAAGAAAACGGGCGGTTGAGAAAGTTTCGAGACCCGCAGCACCGGATCCGAAACCAACCAGGAATTCGGGGCACAAAAAAACCTCGCGGCTTGGCCGCGAGGTTTCGTGCTTGGGATTCTCTGCATTGAGCCTGCTTCGGATTTCAGTCTTCCATGACTTCTTTCTCTTTCCCTTCCGCCAACTCACTCGCCCTGGCTTCGAATTTCTTCGTCAGATCCTGGACATCGTTCTTGACGTCGTCGCGGTCGTCCTCCGAAAGCTTCTTCTCCTTCTCCGCCTGATCGGCCGCCTTGTTGGCGTCGCGGCGAATGTTGCGGATGGCAATCTTCGACTCTTCGGTCAACTCCTTGATGCGGGCGACCAGCTTCCGTCGAACCTCCGTGGAAAGGGCCGGAATATTGAGCCGGATCACGTGGCCGTCGCTTTGCGGGTTAAAGCCCAAATCGCTGGCCAGAATCGCCTTCTCGATATCTTTGATCGTGCCGGGGTCGTAGGGGCGAATGACGATCTGCGTCGGTTCCGGAGCGCCGACCGACGCGAGCTGCTTCATGGGGGCCAAGGATCCGTAAGCCTCCACCCGCAACGAGTCGACCAGCCCCGGATTGGCTCGACCGGTGCGGATGCCGGCCAGCGAACTCTTGAGCACCCCGATCGCTTTCTCCATCCGCTCTTCGGCGTCCATGAGGATTTCGTCGGCGGACATGGCACGGTCCTTTCTTTCGATAAAGCCCGGCGCGCTCAGTGAACGCCGGCGACGGTGCGGCTGATGAGCGTGCCTATCTTCTCGCCCCGCACGGCGCGCTCGATGTTGCCTTCCTTCTTGAAATTAAACACCCGAATGGGCATGTCATATTGCATGCACTTCGTGATCGCCTCGTGGTCCATGACGCGGAGGTTCTGCCGTCGCACGTCGTCGTAGGCCAACTCGCTGTACAACACGGCATGCGGGTTTTTCTCCGGGTCGTCGCTGAATACGCCGTCGACGCGGGTCGCTTTCAGCAGAACGTCGGCATCCAGTTCCAACGCCCGCTGTGCCGCCGCGGTATCGGTGGTCACGAACGGGCTACCCGTGCCCGCGGCCAGCAGAATAATCCGGCCCTTCTCCAAATGGCGTTTCGCGCGGCGGCTGATATACGGTTCGGCCACTCCGTCCATGCGAATCGCCGTCAACAGGCGCGTCTGGAAGCCTTGCAGTTCCAAGGCGTCCTGCAACGCCAGGCCGTTCATCAACGTGGCCAGCATGCCCATATAGTGGGCGGTGGCCTCGTGAATCGCCGCATTTCCGGCGGTAAACTGGGCGCCGCGAAGGATATTGCCGCCGCCCAAGACGATGGCGATCTGGACACCGAGTTGTGCGGCCCGGCCGGTCTGCTGAGCGATATGGGCGACCGCGTCCATGGCGATGCCCCGCTCCCCGGCGTGAACGAAGCCTTCTCCGGAAATCTTCAGGACCAGGCGGCGGTAGCGCGGGGTGGCGGTCGCCGGCGTCTCAGCGGACATGCGCCTATTCCTTTCCCAGCTCCCAGTGGACAAAGCGGATCAGCTTCATGCCTGCGGCGGCCGCAATTTGGCCAACGGTTTTCTGATCGTCCTTGACGAAGGGCTGTTCGGTCAGGCACCGCTCGGCGTAGAAATTCCGCATCCGACCCTCGACCATCTTCTCGAGGATTTTTTCCGGCTTTCCCTCGCCACGGGCGATTTCCATCTGGATCTCGCGCTCCTTCGCGAGCATTGCGGGGTCGAGATCCGCCGTCGACACCGCCGCGGGGCGCATGGCCGCCACGTGCATGCAGATGTCCTTGGCCAACTCGGGAGTACCTCCCTCGTAGCACAGCAGCACGCCCACGCTGCCGTTGTGATGCACATAGCCGCCGCAGGTGCCGTCGATCCGCGCGATCCGATTCAGCTTGAAGACTTCACGAATGCGGTTGTTGAGATCATCGTAGCCTTGGCGGATCGTCGCTCCGGGCGAGATCGGAGACGGCTGATCCAGCAACTCGTCCGGACTGCCGGCACCGGGGCCGGTCGCCAATTGCTCCGCCATGGCATGAGCCAGGCGGACGAACTCTTCGTTGACGGCCACGGGAGCACTCTCGCAGAGCAACTCGATAATCGCCCCCACACCGTTCTCCGGGCGGGCGTCGATGGCGATGCGTCCGGAAGAAGTCTCCCGTCCGGACCGCTTTTCCATGGACTTTTTTCCCGCCTTTCGCAGAACCTCGATCGCCGCCTCGGGATCCCCGCCGGCCTCCTGAAGCGCGTTCTTGCATTCCATCATCGGCAGCCCGGTGCGCTCGCGAAGAGCCTTGACGGCCGCTGCGGTAATCTCCGCCATCAGATAACCTCCTCAATGAATGATGTCTTCAATCGATCAGACTTCGGCCGTTTAGGCATCGTGGCGTTCCGCCGCGCCTTCCGCTTGTTCCTGCTTCTGGCGCCCCGCGGCCGACTTGCCGGCCAGAACCGCGTCGGCCAACAGCTTCGCGACGAGTTCAATCGATCGAATGCTATCGTCGTTGCCGGGAATGGGTAGGTCGACGTCGTCCGGGTCGCAGTCGGTATCGATCAGGGCAATGGTGGTAATGCCCAGCTTGCGTGCTTCGCGAATCGCGTTCTTCTCTTTGCGAGGATCGAATATCACCAGGCACTCCGGCAGCCGGTTCATCGTACGCATGCCGTTGAGGTTCCGATACATCTTCCGGTATTCGCGGTTCAGCGCCGATTGCATCTTCTTGGAATAGCTGGCCAATTCGTCGCTGCTGCGGAGCGCTTCCAACTCCTCCAAGCGGGCCAGCCGGCTGCGGATCGTGCGAAAATTCGTAAGAGTTCCGCCCAGCCAGCGATCGCTGACAAACGGCATCCCGCAGCGAAGCGACTGTTGTTCGATCGTTTCGGCCGCCTGCCGCTTCGTGCCGACGAACAGTACCAAGCTGCCAGCACCAGACACCTGCTCGAGGTATTTTCGTGCCCGCAGCAGGCCGCGAATCGTCTCCCGGACGTCGATGATATGGATCAGGTTCCGCCGGCCATAGATGTACGGCCGCATTTTTGGGTTCCAGCGGCTGGCACGATGGCCGAAATGAATTCCCGCTTCAATCAGATCCTTAACAAGAACAGCAGGCACTCGATCGCTCCTCTTCAATAGGCACACCGGCAAAATCCCCCTCAACGAGTGGGGCATCCGGCGTTATTAGGATAGTTCGGTCTGGAATCTTGATCGCCACCCCGGACCGTTCAAGGTAGGCGAGCCCCTCATGGTAGCAGCTTTTGCTGCGATGGTCAAAGCTACCCGGCCAGGACTCGAACCTGGAACGAGGGAGCCAAAATCCCTTGTGTTACCATTACACCACCGGGTAGTGGTCGAAGTTCGCAGGGCGGCCCCTCGGCGGCGAGCCGCGGGGTTCGCGAAGCTTCTCCATACTGTATTGCTTCACCAGACATTCGACAAGTCCAACGGCGCGGGCTGAAAATCTGTGTTGCCCAGTCGCCGCGGCGGCCAAGGGCTGGTTACCGAGCGCTTTGGCTCAACGGAAAACGCGCGGACAAGAAATGCCCGCGGCCCTGCAAATTCCCAGGAAGATGCAGGGCCGCAAGGAGGTCGGATCGCGTGAGTGCCCCCACGGGTAATGCTAGGTTGCGGGCGCGGTCTTCGTCGTCTTGTAGGTGGAGTGGTTCGGCCAGATGCCGCCGGTTGCCGCGTCGTATTGCCAGCCGGTGCTGCCATCGCCGTCGCCGCCGGTGCCGGCCTTGACGTCGTTCTTGTTGTTGAACGGATTGTAGGGAATCTCTTCCATGTACGGCCCGTACGGGAAGTTCGTCCCGGCGGTGCCGACCGCTCCCGCGGCATTGGTCGACTTGGTGAGCTGCTCGGCGAAATTGGCCACGGTGGGAAAATTCCCCAAGTGATGCGCTCGGTAGAGTTCGAGTTGGGAACGCATGGTGTGGGCGTTGAATTTCGCCGTGTTCTCCTGGGCGTCTTTGGTCGAGGTGGAGAACTGCGGAATGATGGTGGCGGCCAGCACGGCCATGATCACCACAACGATCAGAACTTCAATGAGCGTGAAGGCCTTGCGGCGGCAAGCATTTCTCATACGACGACTTCCTTATGCACTAGGGGGCACCGGTATTCCGACGCGGAGGAACGACTGGAGGCGAGAAAACCATCCGCCATCGGTCGCCAATCCGCTCGCGTTGTCTCAGTCTATCTACGTTGCGCAACTGCGAAGGTCAAATCAAAATCCAGGCATTTCCTGCCAATCCTGTCGGCTCTCATTTCAAAGGCGCGAATTTCGCGTTTCGGTTGCTGCCATCGGGACGAGCCTGCGAGCCCCTGCGACCGTTGCAATCGTCAGGGTACGTCAAATCGGCCGCAGATCATCGGAGAGGCAGCGTTTGCCACCTCTCTCTATCTCAAGTAAACGGCCTATTTTGACGATAAAACAGAATACTTCGGGAGCTGCTCTATCGGTATGTATCGCCTGCACACGACAAATGGAATGAGCGGCGCCAGCATTCTGGGCAAAGCAGCTAATGTAGGTCGAGTAAGATCGCCGAAGAAGCAAAAGACGAGTTCAGCCCGTCAGACCAGGCCCTACCCGTTTCAGGAAGTCCTTGAAGGAGGCATGATATGAGAACTGTGTTGGGGGTGCCGGTGATCGCTGTCCTCCTGACAGCGCTCTCGGCAAGCACAGCCGACGCCAGCTATTGCGGCGCGGCACGCTATTTCCGGTGTAAGCCGACCGCCTGTGCCGAGTACGTCGCGTGCAGGCAGCAGTGCCACACCGTGATGAAGACCTGTAAAGAGGTCGTGTACGAGAAAGAGCAGTATACCTGCTACAAAACGTGCTATGAAAAGGTATGCGTCCCGAAGACGATCACCTGCACGAAGTACGTCCCGGAGACCTGCTACCGCGAATGCACTTACACGGTGTGCAAGCCGGTCTACGAGACCCGCACCAAGAAGATCCAGTATACCGTCTGCAAGCCGGTCTGGGAAACCTGCACCAAAGAGATCCCATACACGGTCTGCAAGCCGGTCTACGAGACCCGCTCCAAGGACATCTGCTACACGGTCTGCAAGCCGGTCTGGGAAACCCACAGCAAGGACATCTGCTACACGGTCTGCAAGCCGGTCTA
>JAAYEH010000299.1 GCA_012728855.1 Rhodopirellula sp.
AAATCGCGCTTTGCAGCGCAGACGGGTCGATCGAGGCTACTGGTGGGAATCAGAGAAGAGGCACCGGTACTCCCCGGGTTCGCGACTTTCCATCCTCGCAGGTACGCGTCAGTCGGATGAACCATTTGTTGTTTGTTGCTGGGGTGTCCATTGGAGGGTTTCGATGCCGGCTTGGTCGGTTAGAGTGTAGCGGCCGTCGTCGCATTGGAGGGTGCGATCGGGGCGGGCGTGGAGCAGACGGCAGAGGGCGTCGTGGAGTTGGCGCCATTGCTCGTCGATCTCGCGCCGCTGCCGATCGATCACGCCGTAACGGCGGGCCAGCATCTCAGGATCGATCTGCTCGGGGCTGGGGGCGGCCGGCGGCTGCGACTCCGCCGGCGCGGTCTCCAGGTGGAGCACGGGCGTGGGATAGAGCGATGATTGACAGCTAAGAAGGCGCGGCGCGCAGTCGCGCTGTTGTTTGACTTTCTCCTTTTCAGCAAAGAAAGCGGTGACGAGTCACGCGCACTCCAAAGGGGGCTATTCGGTGGATTGGGGCGGCGGCGACAGGTCGAGCACCTCGCCTTCGCGTAGTTCGGGCGTATGCGATGCGACGACGACGGCCCCGAGCCGCGGATCGTAGACCGCCAGGGCGGCGGCCGCGGAACCGTGCAGAAGGTGGAATGCCCGCCCGTAGCGCCAAATCGGCGCGCGGCCCTCGATCACCACCAACGCACCGCGCGGGATCTCTGGCAAAGGGGGCAGCGGCTCATCGGGCCGGATCGGGTGGTCGACGCCGATCGAGTAGAACACAATTCCGGGCATTGGCGGCCTCATATGCCGGTTGACGTTGTGGAGGCGAGAGATTCCAGCAGGCGGCGATCGTCGGGGGCCGCGGCAAGTTGTGCGATCTGCTCGCGCAGGACGAGGCGGCAATGGTAGATCTCAGCTCGAGTGGCGATGTTGGATTTCAGTTGGCCGCTTCGCGCGTCGAGCACGTTGTCCGACGTGGTTGCCAGCCACGACTGTACCCGCAGGGCGCGAAACTGCCGCGTCACCGCTTCCATCTTATAGAGGATGTCGCCCCCCGGATCGTGCCCCTGCGATCCGGACTTGCACTCGACCATGCACAGCCCGTGTGCTCGCATGAACGACACGTCGAAGTCGTTGCCCACCGTGTCTCCCTTGCGGCCCACTTCCAAGCCAAGCCGGACGTCCCAGATTCCCAAGTCGCCGGCGGCTCGTTCGAGTAGTCCCCACAGAAAGACTTCCAGCCAGCCGCCCGTGAGAAACTGGACGCCGTATTTGTCGAGTCTGCCGGCCAACACGCCGTTTTCCTTCTCAAGCGAAAGACATTCGGCGATGGCATTGACGGTTTCGGGATGGTTCGTTCGAAAATGTTCCGGTCGCAGAGTGAGCCCTTTGTCGCGACTCCGTTTTCGGTCCTCGTCGTTCAGTGCCAGCAGCGGTTCGCTTCCGGCGTGCCGTGCGATGGTCCGCGCACAGTCCCACCAGGCCCGTGCGCGTGACTCGCCTTCGTCGAGTTTTGCATCGGCTTTGCGCGATTCGAATCCGTATCCGGCCAGGAACTGCCGGGTCGACAGGCGGTGGCTGCACTCTTCGGTGGTGTGGTTTTCGAGGTCGATGATTCTTGCCGGCCGAGACACATTGGTGTAGACCAGCCGCCCGCTCAAGACGTCGCGGCGAATCAGGCCGGCAAAGAAGTCAAAGGTGGCGATCGACATCGGTTTGGTTCCACCGGTGACATTGACGATCCACTCGGCGCCCGGGTAGCGGCCATAGGCGCGGCGTAGCGTGCGGCGGACCGCATCCAGGTCGTCTTCCGCCTCCAGCGGCTCGATATGCACCCGTTCGACGCCGGCCTGATCCCGGTAATCCAGCCCGCCCAACTCCAGTGCGGCCAACAGATTCGCCGCGACCTCTCGCCGCTGCATCGCGGCCGACTCCACCAGCACCAGGCGATCGGGCCGGTAGTGGTGGATCGACAACAAGTTCGGGACATGCTGGTCGGACAGCAGACAAAGCAGCACTCTCATGGTACTTTCCTTCTTACGAGGTTTCTCGTGAATCGAACCGCTCCACCCGCAATTGCCCCAGTCCCATCACGGTTCCTTTTCCCAAATGAAGCCAGCAGGCGGCGGCCAGAAGAGGCCATAACGGGCCGGGGCCTTCCGGGAGTACAAGCGATCCGCAAACGCCGTGCAGATCCAGTTCTCTCTGTTGCCGGGCGGAATAGCGGGCCAGATCGAGCCGGTCCCCTTGCCAAGGCTCCTGGGGAGTGCGGCGGGCGATGTCATGCAAACGCTCGGCGAGGGTTCGCCAGTCGTTGCGGTCGCGCCGGGGCAAAAAGGCGGCCACGCGGCGCGTGGCCGCCACGGCAATGTCCACCAGGGTCGGCGCTTCGATCAGACTTCCCTGCCGCCGCAGTCGCAACGGCGCGTCGAATCGCAGCCGGCACGGCGTCGTTGCCTGTCGCTCCCACGGCCAGACGACCTGGCCCAAATTCCATGCGGCGCCCGTCTGGCCCGGCCGGTTCGCCGCATCCAGACCCGCGGATTGCCGCAGATGGAACCGCCGCCGATCCGGCCCCAGCCCCATCCCGCTGGCCACGTACCACGCCCGCAAGAGCACTTCGTCGTCCAGGATCGCGTCGCCGATGAGGATCCATTCCATCGCCGGCGCGAAGTCGGGATCCGCCGGCGCCGGACGCACCACGTAGCCGGGGGTGTCCGTTGGACGTCCATCCGCGGCCGCCGCCGTCTTCCCCTCGAAGACGCGCTCGTAGACCGCGCGGTCCAACTCGTACAGCGCCGCTCCCCACACCCCGCGGAGCATCGGCACGCTGGCATTCACACACGGCGTCTCCAAGAGAATCCGTCGCGGGAGGATCGCAATACGGTCCAGGCCGCGACGAATGACCTCGGCGATCGTGTTTTGTTGGTTGGCGATGGTATTGGACATCCGTTGGGCCCCGGTTTGATTGCGATTCTTTGCGCCGCGCAAGCCCCGAAGGGGTTCAACCCGACAGCCCAGGGCGCAGCCCTGGGATTCGAAGGGCCAAAGCGTCCCGTAGCCCTGAAAGGGCGCGACCCTGGGCGCCGCGTCTTCGCTGAGGCATTATTTCGCCCTTTCAGGGCTACGAATCCTCTGTCTTCCTCGCGTCCCCAGGGCTCCGCCCTGGGCTTTCGAGTCGGGCCCCTTCGGGGCAGCCTGATTCGCTGCGACTTCCCGCATTCGGCCCGCAGCTGTCGAACAGAAGCAAAATAGAAGACATTGCCGAGAAATCGCATCTTCCGAGCTTCCCACTGCCGCCCTATTCCCGAAAACGAAACGCCGCCTCAGCGTCCCCCGCGGCCTCTGCCCGGCCCCTTTCCTCGCTGTTTCGACTTCGTATTCTCCAGTTGTTTCAAGATCGCTTCCGTGGGGTACTTGAAGGCGATCTCTTTGGGATTGGCCGACTGCACGATCAGCGGCAGCCGGTCGCCGGCCTTCTTATCGCCGGGTACGTCGCCGCCATTCTGGATCGGGCCGGCAATCCCGCTGGCCACGTGCCGCGCCCGCCAACCGCCCTTCTTCGTCCGCTCTTCCAGCAACTCGGCCTCGACCTGATCGCCGGTGTTGGGCAATCCCGCAGCCTGACTCGCAGCAGCGGGCGGCGATGGCGAGCCTGAAGGACGACCGAGGGGCTGAGGCCCTCGGCCGGGTCGCTCCCCGATACCGGAGCATGGGCGGAGCGGTCCCTGGAGTTCTGCTTGGAACTTTGCCAGAAATTCCTTGAGAAATTCGTCGCTTCGCTTCAGGTCGGGCAGAAAGGCCGCGGGGAATGCGATCGCGCGGACCACGTGATGCTCGCCCTCGCGATCGACGTGAATCCAGACCGGCGAAGCGTAGCGGTCCTTCTGGGGATCGCGCGATCTTCCCGGCCGCGACGATTCCAGCGGCTTCGGCCGTTGCCACTTCGACCGATCCTGATTCGGCATCGCTTCTCCGCGTGGACCGTGGATCTTCCGCGGCAGACCGAGCGATGCTTTGCGCGGATCGTGCTTGAACTGCTGCGCCACCGCCTGATAGGCGAACCCCACATGGTCCATCACCTGCCAAGCATCGGCGGAAGGCACGGGAACCTCGATCTGACTGCACCAATTCTGCTGCGGCATCGCCAAGGCGGCCGACTCGGCCAGCGACTTCTCGAAGCGATTGTTCAGCCCCAGTTTCGCGCGAAGTTCCCCGCCGACGAACTGGCATTTTTCCAGGCTATCGACGCCGACGTTCTCCGCCGTCAGACACAGCGAGCCGAACCCCTTGCGGGCCTTCGAACCGCACGCGCCGAAACGGCACATCAGCCACAGCGCCGCTTCGGCCTGCGCGAGCACCTCGGCGGCGGTCATCGAACGCCCGCCGCGATGCGAAGGTTTGGCGATCAGCCGAACGGACCACTGCGCCCCCGGTTCCAGGAAATATCGGTGTCGCGATTGGCCTCCGCTCCTTTCATCCATGCCATAAGAGGCGTAGAACAGTCCCTGCGTCGTCTTCTGGTTCGGCCGGTCGCCGAGGGCGTGGTCCCGCTTGAACTGCCGTTGCGGGTCAAAATGGTCTTTGAAGTTGTACTCCTCGGCGACGCCCGCGGAGCGTTGCTCCAGCACGATGCGAACGGCCGCGCCGGCCTCGGTATCGCCCCAGATTGCGGCTTCGAGGCTGTTGAGCGCTCTGGCGTCGAGAAAGCCCACGTGCATGGTCCGCCACCACCAGCGGAGCAGGCCGCGAAGCGTGGCGGGGCGGAGGTCGCAACCGCGCTTGCCCGGCTCGCCGCTGTGCTCGGCGCCGGCCAGAAAGGCAGGCGTGGTGAGTGTGAGCAGGCCGGAAAACTCGGCCACCCGCTGGCGGTCAACCGCGGTTCGCCAGGCGGTCTCCGCCGCGGCGGGGAGGTGTTCCGCCGCTGGTGGCAGCGCGGTGACCCGGAAGGCGCCGTAGCCGGAACTGGTTTTCGCGCCGGCCCCCTGTGAAATCAAACCGCCGAGGAGCCATTGGCTCGCCAATTCCACCCATTCACCGGCGGCTTCGCCACGGCGGCTGAGGGCGAACTGAAACGATTGGCCGGCAGGGACCGCCAGGAAATAGACGGGGATCGGGTCTTCCCAGTCTCCCGGCGATTGTGCCTCTTGGTAGTATTTCGGATGGTGGCAGTTGAGGATGTCTTTGACCAGAGCCGCCCAAGAAACCGGCCAGGCATCGTGGAAAACCACGCCGCCGATCGACGCAGGATCGTCCGCCTGGCGGGCGGGAATCCGCTTCGGCTTCCACGACTTGTCCCGGTCGCTGCCCGGCGAATATCCAAACACGGCTTCGATCTTCCGCCAGGCGGCGGTCGCCTTGTCCAATTCCCCGTCGTCGCGAGGACTTCCCGGCGGGTCTGCTTCAAACTGCGTGGGAAACCAGACCGTCTCCGCATAGGCGCGGGCCATGCCTTTGAGCGACGTGCCGGGAAGATAGGCGAACCCGTAGACGCGGTGCAGGCAGATGCCGGCGTTTTCCAGCGATGAGGCGCGCGAGAGGTGCAAGGCCAGCGAACTGGTCGTTTGAGCCTCCAAGAGCAGCGCACCCAAATCGGCCAGCGTCTTCCGGCGGCGCTCGATCAGTTCCCGATAGAAATCTCGCGGCGCTTCGCTCGTCAGCCGCACCACTTCGCCGATGGTCGGCCCCTGCACCTTTTCGGACAGCTTATCCAGCCTTTCGCTCGGATCCCACGACTCGGCGTACTTGTCCAGCAGCAAGCCGGGATGGCTATTGTGTCGCAACAACCGCCGCGTGCTCTCCGGAAGCGGGGAAATCAAATCGTTGGTCATCACAGGCGACTCCTGATGGGTTTCTAGTCGGCGCCATCGCTTCTCAGCCCCTCCGCTTCGGCGAATCGATTGAGCCACTGGATATAGGCCAGCACCTCATCGGTCGCCCGGCGAAGAAAGTCCGAGTCGCCTTGAATCACGCTTTGGAGCAACGACTTGGGGGCGGCGCCGCGCAAGCCTCGCTCGGCAAGAACCCACGCCGTCAGGTGGTCGTGCAGTCGGCGAAGATTCTGTTTCTTGTCCTTGGCTTTGGCCAACAGGAAAGCCAGGGCCTGTCCCAGCCCGGAAGTCATGATCCGGATGGGCAGTTTCTTGGCCTCGCCGGCGTATTCTTCGCGATCCGTTTTCTTGGCAATGGCCTTGATCTCTTGAATCGCCTCCCAGGCATGCGCGGCACGACGTTGATCGAGCGTCGGACCGGCGGACGTGTCGGTAGTCACGGCAGGTAGTTCCTTATTGCGAGAAACTGAAGCGAACGGCACACAACCCTTTGCCCGTCGTCTCATCGCCGCCGATCTGCAAAACCTTGGGAACGCCGGCGACAACATAGCGCAGCATATCGGCGGCAGCCTTGTCGTAGTTCTCACGGCGGCTGGCGTTGGCAAAGACCACGGCGTAGAAGAGGGTTTCGGCGGGCAAGAACTCCTGGTAAAAAAGCGCCCCGTTCTTGACGGTCTTCTTCTCGTAGTCCAGCCCGATCCGCGCCACGACCTCGGTGGCGTGACGCACCAGGTGCGTGAAGTGATCGTCGTCCAACACCACTAGGTGCGAGGTGAAGCGGTCGCGAGTACACTGATCGGCGAAGGCGCGGGGGGCAATCCATGCGGCCACGGGGTCGGCGTCCGCCGTCCGCTGAAACTCGAACTCCTCCAGCACCAGCCGATCGCCTTCGACCAGCAAGGGACTGGCCGCGGCGCAGAGGCAGGCATTGCGCTGGGGCAAGGAGAGAGCGGCGGCGGGCGAGCCGTCGAGATCGGCTAACGCCGCATCGCGGCGCATCCGCTCCAGCACGGCCGGGCAGGTCACCCAGGCGAAGACGCCGCGCAAGGACCGCACGGGAAAGGCGAGGATCCGCGCGTCGGTGATCGCCACGGCGCCGGCGTGTTTTTCCGGTTGATTGGTTTCCGGCCCGAAGGCGGCCAGGAGCGGCTCATTCTCCGCGCTGCCACCCCCTTGGCGGCGGCAGGCGTCGCGGAGTACGCCCTTGAGACTGGAGCCCGGAACGGTCGGCCAGAGCGTATGGCGTTCGCGCTGGACGGGCAGATCGATCACACCCAGGGCCGTTCCGGATCCGGGGTGAACGGGCGTTTGCGCGTGCAGGAAGAGCAAGCACGCCTGGCTGCTTTCAACGGCGGTCGTCGTCATCATTCCATACTCCTCTCAAATAGCATCCCCAACCTTGCCGAAGATCGAGTTCTTCGTCGGCCAGGGACAACGGTTCGTTCTCAAGATCACCGTCCAGATAATAGACGCTGCCGGCGGGCGCCGCGAAACGGCTCGGTTTCGGGCCGCCGCGAGCGAGATCCCATCCGCTCACCGCAACCGATCCGGCCACGGCGGCCGC
Source organism: Rhodopirellula sp. (assembly GCA_012728855.1). Lineage (GTDB taxonomy): Bacteria > Planctomycetota > Planctomycetia > Pirellulales > Thermoguttaceae > JABWBD01. The sequence continues at coordinate 7,408 of JAAYEH010000299.1, forward strand.
GAGCAACCGGCCGCTGAAGACGCCCGGCATCCAACCGGCTTGGAACGCGCAGGGCGTGGTCAACACGGCCAAGACGTTGCGGCGCGAAGGCGAAGGTCGGCAGTCGAGCGAGCCCCAATCCAGTGGCGCGTCGAGGCGGCGGATCGACGCCCGCCTCCCCTCACCGCCCAGTGAAAGCGTGCGGATTGCGTCCAGAGCATCCGGAGGCGATCCCTCAGGCAAGACGGTCTCGCAGTACAAGACCACCTGGCAGTCGCCGGCGAGATCTCGCCGCAGCGAGAGAAAGCTGGCGGTGTAGATCAAAGACTCCGCCGCCGACAGGGCCAGCGGATCGATCCCGATCCCGGTGCGATGGTCGAAAGCGAAAAGATCCTCCGCATCGACGCAGGTGTCGGCCGGCACATCCTCGTCGGCGAGAAACGCCCGCATCCCCGCCGCCGTGAGAAAGCCTTTGGCCGGCTCGGTCGCCGCGGTTTCCCGATGCCAGAGCGGTCGCAATCGCGAATCGCCGATCTTGCGAGTCCGCTCCCAGCCGGGCAGCGATTCCCGCGAAGCAAGGGGTTTGAGCCGCACGAGCCGTTTCGACTTCTCTTTCTTGAGTTGGTGGAGCGACGAGGGCATCGGAAAGAGCAGTTCCGCATCGCGCGTGGAAACGCTTTTCAGCGGCACGCGGGCGAACCAGGGGCCGCGCACGCGTGTCTCGGCGATCCAACTGGGCAATCCCATCGCTTCGAGGGCTTGCGGAAAAGAGTCGCCGTTCCCGCGGACGCGCCCTGCCAGCTCATGGAAGCTGCATTGGTGCGAGTCGAGCAGCGCGGTCCAGACGGCGCCTGCCAGCGTTTGCGGCAAGGCGGCCGTAAGACTCTCCCCACGCGATGAGGTGCCGAAGGGGCGGCCGTCCCGAAAGAACAGCAGGTCCAGCGGCTCCAAAAGCAGGCCGACGGTCGTTGTGCCGGCGGCGATCGTGGCAGTAGCATTCATGCGTCGGTACCTCGCGCCAGGAACGAAGCCGTTTGGCAAAGAGTAATGAACCCCTCCAAGGCGTCGCCGATATCCTGGAATCGCGGCGACCCGTCGGGTTTTTCGTACGATCGGTAGCTCCGGAAGGCCGCAACCAGCTCCTCGCCGGCCTTGTCGCCCGATCCGTCATCGAAGAGTGTTCGAGTCTCTCGCTCGCAGCGGTTCATCTGGCGGCGGATCTCCGCTTCCATGGCCTCCGGCTTGAGTCCCCGCAGGGTCACCAGCGACGAGCGCAAGTGGTAGGCCCAGCGGTCCGAAGCGCTGTTCTGAAAGGCGTCGGTCCAGCGGTTGACAGTCGCTGAGAAGGGCCAAGGACAGAGCGCCGAGGCATGTTCGCCCGAGCGACGGCAGGCGGCAATTCGCAGGGTGTCGCGCCCGGATCGCTTGGCCCCCTGCTCGGCGTCGCGCGCCGCCTTCAAGGCGAATCTTAGGTCTTCCTTGTGATGCACCACGGCCAGCCCCGCGCTGAGCGTGGCGCGCGGCCCCATTAGCAGACGCCGTTGCCCGGCCCGATCGACCTGCCACGGCCTGCGATAGGTCTCTTGCAGCTCGTGGGCACAACGAATCGCTCCGGCCGTTGGTAGCAAGGCCAGCACATCATCGCCGCCGGCATAAATCAAGGTTCCCCGGTGGCGAGTGACGATTTCCGGCACGAAGCAGAGGGCGAAATTCGCCAGCGCTTCGCTGATCGCCGCATGCAACGCCGGGGTGACCGGCCGCCGCGCGTCCAAGCCGGCAGCAGCCTCCGGGAACTGCTCGAAATACTCCCGCACCTGCGGATGCAAAACGTCGCGTACCTGCGGAGACTTCTTGCCCGAGAGCCATTCGCCCAGACTGTCGCCATCCATCATCAGCACGCCGTAGTAGACGGGCGGTGCGCCAAGTTCGGGATCCTTGCGTGCGGCGCAGATCTGCCGCCATACCTCCGGCGGACACTTCTCGTCGTCTCCGGCCGCCTTTTGACCGGAGGCGTGCAACCATTGACCGCTCCACTGGTCGAATCGGTCGCGGACCCTTTGCGGATCGAGCCAATCGAACCCCTTGGCACGAGCCCGCTGGAGCCAGGACGCGGCGGCAATGGTCGCCGTGTCGTCAAACCGCAACTGGCGTGGATCGGCCAGTTCCAGTTCTTGGCAAAAACTTGCCGGGCCAGCAAATCGCTTCACTAACGCCACCGCGCCGAGCTGCTCGCCGGCGCGGACGCGAACGCCTCCGATCTGCACGTCAGCTACGACCTGTTTCCAGAAACGGGCGGCGTCGGCAGATTCAGGCGGCCCCATCTGCTCCACCGTTCCCATCATGCTGCACTTGGCCGCCGTCCATTCACGCTCTTCCACGTCGGCCGCAGGCGGCACATGGCGGATCCCCTTGTCCGCTTCCAGCAAGCGAGCCGACAACTCCAGCCGAAACTGCCATTGGCCGGCGCTTCGTTGCGAGTAGCTTACGCGATGGCCTTCCGGTATCGAAGTCTCCAGCTTCCTGACGTTCGCCGCGTCGGGAAAGGCGTCATCGAATGGTTTGCCACCGCCTACGAGCCTCGCCAGAACCGCGTCGTCGCACTGACGCCACGGCAGCAAACTGGTTCGCAAATCGAAGAATCCGTCAATTTGCCCCTGCCAGTGCCGATCCCAGTCAGCGTCCCAGTTGGACAGCCGCGCGTCCAATTCCCCGTGTACGGCCGCGGCCATCTCGCGCCACGCTTCGGCCGCCGCCCCGCGGCAGGCATCGGCCAGTTGACCCGCTTGGCTACCCGATTCGCCCCAGGGGACCATTGCCACGAAGCGGTTGGGAATACACGGCATCTTGCGAGCGAACACGCCGGCAAGATTGATTTTGCCGCGTAATCCCGGCTGCCGGCAAAGCCACAGATCCAGCAGGGGAATACCCCGCAGCGATGGGTAGATCAGTGCCGTCGGTCCTAATTCGCCAACGACCGGCAACATGGCTCGAAACGTCAGCCAGGAGAGAATCATGCTGCCGGTCCACAGGTCGCGGACGGTTCTTGCCGTGGCGATGAACGATTGCACCGGACCGATCGAAAAGCACAAAAAGGCGCCGCCTTGCGAGTCGCCGAGCACCTGGTGCAATCCGGCGGTGGTGTCCAGGTGCTGCCAGATGGTGTGATCGGGAACCCGCGTGTCGGCAGGCAGGCAGCCATAAACAGGCCGCACTGTCGCCAGCCGCTCGGGCAACATTCGCCACAGCACCAGGAAGCGGCTCACGGGGTCGTCTACTCCGTCGAGCAACTCCTCGATGGCCGAGAGAATTTCGTTTTCGCGCAAGTCGCGCTGGCGATGGATCGGATCTTCGTCAGCGTTGTCCCCGGAGAGGGGATGAAGGAGTCGCAGTTGATCCGCCCCGACAACCGTCCTCGCATCGGCTTCCCAGCGTGGCATCGGCAGACGCTCCGTGGCCGACGCCATCTGATCTGCGTAGTTCTGCTGCAACATCGACGGCTCAACAGGCGACCGCAAAGCACTCGACAAATATCGGCATGCCCGGCCGACATGCCGCTGGATATCCAGGGCTTTATCAGGAGGATCATGCAGCCAGGCAATCAACAGATCCTGCGCGTCGTTCATGGCCGTGCTCCTTGGATTCGCCCCTGCCGAAGCCGCGGGGCATCTTCCGATATCTCAATCCCCATCCGCTTCGTGTACCATCGAAGAACACTCCGAACATACACCGCCGCCGCTCTTTCGCAAGTGTTTGTCCCCCCTATTGCGTCGATTTTTTTCCACGAGTTTTTTTGACAGCCCCGAGGGCTGCAAGATCGGGGGGCTGCGCAAACTCTAGCCACCCCCCCGCGCCAAAGTTGTTCGCGCAATGCCCCGAGGTGACAAGTCAGAGGCTATGTCCGTAACGTCTACGATTGGTGCAAGGAACATTGGGGGGCGACCCTCTTTAGAGCCTATCCCAAAACCGCCGGGGACTGGCTCATTTTGCGGAGTCTTCGGAGCAAAATGTGCCTGTCCCCCTCTCCGCCAAGGTTTTGGGATAGGCTCTTAGTCAACACAAACTCGCCTTCGCATGGTCGGCGAAAGTGAGATTGGCCTCGGCCGTGAGAAAACAGTCGCTTCGGGCGGACAGCCACTCGCGGCATCGCGCCACGCCCGCGCGGAGTTCGGCCGCCGCGACTGCGAAGCGGCCCGCCGCGTAGAGCAGTAGTTCGTCGTCGAGCCGGTCCAGCAGGCCGCAAGCCCACGCTGTTCGCCGCCGCCGGGTCAGCCGGCGCTCGGCCGTCGCATGGCCAAGGTTGTGGTATCCAAAGGAGACTCGTCGGCGGCTTTCCGCCTACGCATCGGTTACCGCCACACCAGCAACCAAACGACTCGCTCCTGAGTGCCACGCATGGGTTCACCGACCGAACTCCTTCGCCAGGCTCCTCTTCCGTCCCGACTTCCATCGAACTCGCCCCCTTGGCCCCAAAAAAAACTCTTGCAAACACGCGCCGCACCCGCTATCCTGGACAAGCACTAGTGAACACATGTACCCTTACAGAGCCCTATTGCCACACCCCAGCCCCCCGTGACCAACAACAAATGACAAATGACAAACACCAGAAAAAAATCGAAAAAGAACCCTCGCCCTCGGCCCGGCCTCCCCGAACCCGGCGACGACGCGCCGTACTGGCTCCCGACCGGCAGCCTCTGGCACGATCTATCTCCGGCCATCAAAAAAGCGGTCCACCAAATCCTCGTCCCCCTCTGGAAACGGATCGTCTTGGAGGCTCAGGACGACCTCGAACAAGCGGCCGGGGCGACGCTCGTGCATCTGATGTGGCTCGAACTCTGCGATCAGGCCCACATCGGCGCCGTCGTCGGCACCCGCGACTCGATCGTTGCCATCAGGGCCAATCCCGATGCGATGGTTGCCCGGCACCTGAATCTGGTCTCCGCCAAGAACCAGACCTGGGCCCTCCTTGCCCGCCAACGCATGGCCCGCGAAGTCCTCGCCCGGGTTGATGGCTCCCTGCCTCCACCCCGCACCAGCGGCCCACCCGCATTGCCGTTGATCACCGATCGGCAATCCATCGCGGCCCTCGATGTTCCCAACCGGCCGTCGCCACATGCCGCGCCCGCCGATTCGCGCCAGGACGACCACTGGCCCTCCATCCCCTTCACACCTGTGGAACACACCCATGACAACCAAGCGAAAACCTGAAGCGATCCACCCGGAAGAATGTGGAGCCCAAAGTGCCTCCGTTCTGAGAAATCCGCAACTTGGGCACCACACACCGGCAGCGATCCAATCTGCCCGCATGTCGCACCGGGCGATTCACCTCATCACCTCGCGGCCGGACATCTTCGCCCGCCAGGGTTCGGTCCGTCCACGATGCCGAGGCGCCGTGGCGCGAAAGCGGGGCCCATACTACGACCTGATCTGGCGACAAAACGGCCACCGCCACGTGGTCTATCTCGGCCCCGAGGGTCCGCTCGTCGAAGAAGTCCGCCACATCCTGCAAACCCTGCAATTGCCTCTCCGTCGACACCGCGCCTATGTCCAACTCCAGCGTTCCATCCGCTCCGCCCTGCAAGGCCACAAGGCCCAACTCGATCGCCAGCTCCGAAAGCGAGGGCTCTTTCTCAACGGCTATCAGGTCCGTGGCTGGCGCGGCGCCGTGCCGCGCTGACCCTTCCACGAGGCCCCCGCCTCAACCGTGACCTGTCCGCTCGACGACGGTTGTCCCGATCGGTTATATTGGCTCTCAGTTCTCCATCGGCGACCGTTCCCGGGGCGGATGGGGACTGGTCCATTTTTCGGCCGGTTGATCGGTTTTGGCGGTAAAGACGCTCCCCGAAAACATGGACCTGTCCCCCTGCTTTCCGCCCCGTACACGGTTACCTCCATCGTTACTGTCCCACATCCTCACCACGAGCGAGCGTCAAACCATGAGAACCCCTGCGAAAACGACCCGGCGGAAATTCCTGGAGCGTTCTGCGGGCATCGCCTCGGCAGCGCTGGCCGTTCCCTACTTCGTGCCGGCATCGGCGCTCGGCAAGGAGGGGCGAATCGCACCGAGCGAGCGCATCACGCTCGGATCGATCGGCGTCGGCTCCATGGGCCGAGGCGACATGAAGGGGTTGATGCAGGACGAAGGGGCGCAGATCGTCGCCGTCTGCGACGTGTTTGAGGATCGCCGCGAGGCGGCAAAGAAGGTCGCCGAAGAACGTTACGGCAGCGGAAGCTGTGCGGCGTACAACGACTTCCGGGATTTGCTGGCCCGCAAGGACATCGATGCGGTCTCGATCACCACGCAGGACCATTGGCATGCTTTGATCGCCGTCGCGGCAGCCAAGGCGGGCAAGGATATCTACTGCCAGAAACCGCTCGGCACGACCGTCGAAGAGTCGCAGGCCATCCGCGACGCGGTGCGCCGCTGCAATCGCGTCTTTCAGACCGGCACCCAGCAACGGTCCGATCGCAGTTTTCGTTTCGCCTGTGAGCTGGCGCGGAACGGTTACCTGGGCAAGATTCACACCATCGAGGTGGCCGCCCCGGGGCCGATGTACCAACGAAAGTACCAGAAGCCGACGACGCCCGAGCCGATACCTGCCGGCTTCGATTTCGAGATGTACCACGGACCAGCCAAGGCGAGGCCTTACAACGGCGGCCTCTGGGCGTGGCCCGACTGGTACCTCATCCGCGACTACTGCGTCGGCTTCATCGTCAACTGGGGCGTTCACCATCTCGACATCGCCAACTGGGGATGCCCGCTGGTCACCGCCGAGCCTTGCGAGTTGCAGTTCAAGGGAAGCTACCGCAGTGACGGCCTGACCGACAACATCAACGACTGGACCGGCGAGTTCCGCTTTCCAGGCGGGCTGCGGATGACCTACAGCGACACCGGCAATCCCAACGAGCAGGGCTGCAAATTCATCGGCGACGAGGGATGGGTCCACGTCAACCGCGCCAGAACCACGACGGAGCCCAAGTCGCTCCGCGAGATCGAGATTCAAGCCGGCAAGATCGATCTGGCCGCCGGCGCCACGGGAAGCCATTACCAGAATTTTCTACAATGCGTCCGTAGCCGCAAGGATCCGATCGCGCCGGTCGAGGCCGGCCATCAGGCCAGCTACCTCGGCATGATTGCGGAAATCTCCATCAAGTTGGGTCGCTCCCTTCGCTGGGATCCGAAGACGGAGACTTTTTCCGACGATGCCGAGGCAAACGCTTTATTGTCGGCGCCGATGCGCAGCCCCTGGAAACTTGGGGAAAACGCCTGACGCTTGTCTCCGCCGTGCGGCTGCTGGAACCGCTACGTCCGGCAGCCTGCACCGCGGGCTATCAACGCACGCCCACCGAAGGAGTTGCCTCCATGGCCCGTTATGTCGGCTTGCTTTTGGTTCTGCTGTTGCCCGGAGTGCTTCAGGCGGCGGAGAGGATGACCGAATTCACCATGCCCAAGCCACCCGGACCACACTGCCCCGTGTCGGCGGAGCAACTCAAGGAAGTCGAGAGTTACCGAGCGGACCGGCCTCTCGTCGGTACCCACTTCTTCTATTGGTATGACATGGAATCGAAGGCCCACTTCGTCAACCACGATGGGAGCGATGCGCTCACCGACCCATCTTCGCCGCAAAGATTCACCGTCAATTGCCGCTTGTGCTGGTCGATACCGAGATAGAGCATTCCGAGGTCTCCTGGAAAGAGTAAACTTGGGTGCAAACAATGGGCTCCCAAGCATACTTTTCTTGGAGACCTCGGCTCTTTCATGGTACTTGGAACTATGCGCGTGCCGGGTCGTGAGTGATTCGAGAAAACTTCGTGGCAGAAATCCCCCTCTTGCTATTTCCCCCGCACCAAAAAGTCCACGGTTCTTTTCGCCAACACATCCGCGTCGATTCCACGAATAAGAAACCGTTTCTGCTGAGAAGTCTCCCCCGCGATCAGCTCGATCTGCGACTTACGCAGCGACAAGGCGTCGCACAGAACCGCGATGACGGCCTTGTTCGCCTTACCTTTCTCGGCGATTTGTGTCACGCAGACCTTGAGCATGCCCTCCTGAATTCCACGAACCTCGTTGCGGCGGCTGCCGGGCTGGGCACGGACGAAAAGAATCACCCCATCGGGATGCGGCTCCCAAGCGATCATTCCACCACTCCTTCAAACAGTGCCGACCCCACGCGCACGATCGTTGCGCCCTCGCGAATCGCCACCTCGTAATCCCCGCTCATCCCCATCGACAGTTCCCTCAGGTCGATTTGGGGCGGGCAGTTCGCGCGGAGACGGTCGCGGAGCCGCCGCAGCGCGGCGAAGTCGCGCTGGGCGCCGGCCAAGCCGCCTTCCAAACCGGCCATGCACATCAGGCCGCCGATACGGACATGCTCGAGTCCGGCCAGGTCTTGCAGAGTCCGGTCCAACTCGTCGGGTTCGAATCCATGCTTGGACGCATCGTCGGAGATGTGTACTTCCAAGAGAATCGGCGTTATGCGGCCCGAGACGGCAGCGGCTTCGTTGATGGCCGCGGCCAGGCGGAGGCTGTCGACCGACTGGATCATGGCGACCAGCGGCAGCGTGCGCTGCACTTTATTCCGCTGCAAGTGACCGATCAGGTGCCATTCGACCCGTAGATCGTCTATCTCCGCCGCTCGGCTCCAAAGCTGTTGCGGACGGCTTTCGCCCAACCGCGTGCAACCGGCACCGACCACGGCGCGGATGACGTTGGGGCCGACATACTTCGTCACTGCGACCAGTGTGACGTCGTCGGCCGACCGGCCGCTTGCGGCGGCGGCGGCCGCAATCCTCTCTCGGACCCCGGCCACGTTTTCCGTAATCCGATCGGCTTGGGGCATAGGAGACGCTCGCTCTTGAATCAGACGACGCCGTTCTGAAGGGCAACCATCGCATGGGAAGCGTTCGACACGAGGATACACGAACGGTGCCGTTGTGCCAACCGGACCAATTCCGCCGGATCGCCGATCGGGGCCACTTCCAGATCCTCGACCATCGATTCGTCCAGCCGGCTGAGCAGGTAGACGTCGGCGATGTCGAGCGCTTCGGTCAACTGCAAGGCATACAGCAGATCCTCGGGCCGCTCCCTGCGGATATGCCGCATCGCTTCGTGACGGGAGCGAGCACCGATCAACTGCTGGATCGCCGGGCCCGGTGCAGAGGAAAGGCCACAGCAAATCGCGATCGCCCCCTCATCCTCGACGAGCCCCCGAGCAAGGCCCAACGCCGCCCCGACATTCTCCCAAGTTTGCTGGGAGGGGCCGCCCTCGATGGCAGCAATCACCAGGCTTGCTTTGCACGGAACCGTACACGTCCAGGCGCTGTCGTACAATTCGCGGCTCCGTCTGCCCACGGCGCCGGTCTCGCCGGCCACAATATCCAAAACCTCTTCGCCCCGCCCCGGGACGACGCTTAACGAAAAGGCGGCGCCCAGCAGCCAACCCACCTCATTGCACTCCTCGATCGACTCGGCGTGATGCGAACTGCCCGCCTCGGCCGCCGGAGGCGAGCGAAACCGTCGCTGAGTGTCCAGATCGGAGAACGTGGGAAAGACGATGCCGTTGACACCGCGATAGCCTGGAGAAGACGCGTTGCCGACGCGGCCAATCGGCACGACGACATCTGCGTCGGTGATCATCCGGTTCAACAAGATCGGCGTGCCACGGCCGGTTGCTGCAAGATAGGCCATCTTGCGGCGGTCTTCCGGTTCATGGGTGACAACCGCAATCCGACCCTTCAATGCTTCCGGCAGATTACGGCAAGGATCCTCGCGCCCGCTTGCGATATCCGCTGCCGTGCGGAGCACCGTCAAGCCATCCGGATCGACACCTGCTTCCACCAGACATTGAACCACTTCGGCAATCACCGTCTCAACCTGTGGCACCCCGGGCTCCACTGCCAGAACGATCCGATCCGCCGGAGTGGTTGCCTTGGAAAGGGGGGGGTATTCAAGCGGATCGCGAAGCCTAGCTGCCGTGACTGCCGCAACATCGCCAATCGGCGCGCTGTGTGGAATGCCGCATTCGGTAATTAAAACTTCGTCCGGCAGGTCGAACTCAACCCGGGAATCGATTCCGTAGCGCAAAGTCGAGGGCATATTGGCAAAGTAAGTAAACTAGGCAATTGCGAGAGGTGGCTTTCGTCGCCTTCCTCATCTTAACGCTGCTTTTGAACCGTGGTCAAGAAGTCGAGCTTTACGCAAGCGGCGGGTTCGCCAATAATGCCGCGGTCCTGGTATTGCGAACCTCCAGTAGGGTCGGCGCCGTAGTTCCAACGGAGACCGCCTACAATGAGAGCCTGTCCGGAAACGGGGACTGGCTCCCGGATGTTGTGATATTGGTCTCACGCTTGCACAAGATGTAGGGTGCCTGTCCCCGTTTCCGGACAGGCTCTAGAACATGCCTCGAAAGAAGAATCATGGCTCCATTGAGACAAAGCCCTCTCGCCGCTTGCTTGCCGATCGGCATCGCCGCTTATTTCGCATTGGCACTCTCAATCGGGTGCAGTAAGCCTCAAGCCCAGCCCGAGACGGACCAGTCTGCCGACAGCCAACCAGCCGAGCCCCCGATCCCGGCGGGACCATCGGCTACCTCGGCAAAGCCGGATCAGCCGGCGGCCGATCCGACTCTGCAGCCGCCGAAAGCGGGGCAGCCCAAGCCGGGGGCAATTCTGACCGCCATGGTTACTGCCTATCGCGCGGCCGAAAGCTACCAGGACCAGGGGGCGGTGCGAATTCAGGCATCCTTGGGCGATCAGAAGGTCGACCAGGCGGTGGACTATTCGGTGGCCTTGGTCCGCCCGAACAAGCTTCGCATGCAGGTCTACCAGGCAGTGGCGGTTTGCGACGGTGGACAATTCTGGGCATTCAGCCAAGAACTGCCCAAGCAGATTCTCAATCGGCCGGCGCCGGAAAAACTTTCCTTCCTGGATATCCTGGCCGATGAGATGCTCGCCAGCGCATTGACCCAGGGCCCTTCACAGGCATTTTCGTGGGTGCCCGTGCAACTGCTGTTGTTATGGGCGGAAGACCCGTTGAAAACGATTCTCTACCAGGCGCAGGAGCCCGTCCTGCTGGGAACGGGGACAATCGGCGACCGGGAGTGTTATCGAGTCGATGTCACACGGCCCGAAGGAAAAAGCGTTCTCTGGATTGATGCCGAATCGTCGGTGCTGCGGCGGATCGAGTTGCCGGCCGAGGAACTGGGGCGAGCTATCGGTGGCGGCCAACAATTGGACGATGTGTCGTTGGTAATTGACTTCAACAACGCCGAACTCGGTTCCAGCGTCACCGGCGACGCGTTCAAGTTCGAAAAGCCCGACGAAGCCGAACTGGTCGAACGGCTCGCTCCGCCCGCCGTGCGGATGCTGGGCAAACCGGCGCCGGATTTCAAGTTCGTCGACCTGGATGGGAACGAAGTCACACCAAAGTCGCTGGAGGGCAAGATCGCCGTCCTCGATTTCTGGGCGACATGGTGCGGCCCCTGCCGGATGAGCCTGCCGCTGGTGGAGAAGGTCTACGATCAGTTCAAAGATAACGACAAGGTGAAATTCCTGGCCGTGAGCGTCGACGATTTGAACGTCACCGACCAGAAGCTCCGCGACACCTTCACGGAACTGAAGGTCAATCTGCCTATCGGCCGCGATCCCGAGCAGCATGTCGGTCGATCGTTCCAGACGATGTCGATCCCCGCCATGTTCTTGATCGGTCCGACCGGCCTCGTTCAGCATTCGGAGGCGGGCGTGCGGCCCGCGATGGATGTCGAGTTGGCGGATCGGCTCGCCGAACTTGTGGCAGGCCGCGACGTTTACTCCCAAACGCTCGCGCGGATCGACGAGCAACGCAAGCAGTACCATGAATTCATCGAGGAGTGGCTTACCAAGGGGGTTTATATACCACCCATGAACGAGCAGAAGGAGATTCCCAAGGCAAGCATCGGGGAAAAAACTGAACCTTCCGCTTTCACGCTCACGTCTCTATGGAAGTGTACGGATCTCAAAGACCCGGGCAACATCGTGGTGGTGCCCGGCGAGAACGCTCCGGCATCGATCCTCGTGCTCGATGGTTGGAAGACCGTGGTGGAAATGGGACCGGACGGGAAGGTGGCCGCTACGCACGCGCTGGAGATCGGCGACCGAGAGGCGGTCAGCTTTCTCCGCACCGCGGTCGGTAAAGACGGGAAACGGTACTTTGTCGCGTCCGGCTCGATGCAACAGCGGGTACACGTTTTCGACCAAAGCTGGAAACGGCTGTTGAGTTTTCCCGAGAATGCCTTGGAAAACCCCCACACCGGCATCGCGGACGTCCAACTCGCCGATCTGGAAGGCGACGGGGTTCCCGAGATGGCCCTGGGCTATTGGGGAGTCAACGGCATCCAGGCGGCTTCGCTGGCAGGGAAGCTACTTTGGTCGAACAAATCGATCGATACCGTGCTGCGAATCGCCGTCCTGGATCCGGATGCGCAGGGCAGGTGCAACCTGATCTGCACGAACAACCGCGGAACTCTTGTCCTCCTCAGTCCCGACAACAAGCCCGAGGGCGAATTGCAGGTTCCGGGCAAGATGTTTCACTGGGTAACGACCGCCGATCTCGACGGTAAAGCTCCCCTGGAACTCTGCGGCCTATCGGCGCGCGAACTCGGCGAAAGCGAGGCCGTGGGCTTGAACCTCAAGGGCGAGCAGCTCTGGGACTACCCGCTGCCGAAGGGAGTCCATCAACGACCGATCGAATTGGTCGTCGCCGGCCAACTGAGACCGGACGGCCCCAGTCAGTGGCTCTTTCCGGCAGCCGACGGTTCCATTCATGTGATCGCCGCCGATGGCGCGCCGTTCGACAAGTTCAACTATGGGGCCACGCTCGATGGGCTCGCAACCACGCGACTGGACGGTAAGCCTGTGCTCTTGGTGTCGTCGGAGCAGGGCGTGGAGGCCCTTCGGGTAAGTTGGCCGGAAAAATAGCCGCAAGCCACGAAAGCCCGGCTTGGATTGTGCCGTCGTGAACCGGTCGCCTAGACGGTGGCCCGGCCGCAAAGTTCGACAAGCTCTTCCACGGTATTTTGAATCACTTCCTCCGGAAGCGATTGGTAGACGGCCGTTTCCACTCGTGCGGCGACTTTCGAAATGGACTCGAAGCCGTAGCCACCCGCCGATCCTTTGAGCTGGTGGGCCAAGCGTCGCAGCATCTCCCAGTTCCGCCGATCGAGGTTCTGGAGTATGCCTTCCACGCGGGCCGGCATTTCCTCGACGAAGAGCGTCACAATCTCGTCAAGATCCGGATCGCCGGCGAGAGTCGAGTACAGCGGCTTCCGATCCAGTTCGGCCAGAGTGCCTTGCATCGCGTTCCTCCGTTTTCGGGCGCGGTTCAATCGTACGAATGGTCACTAAACCATATCTCAGAGATGAACTTCGAGTCGTGGCGAAGTTCCGCCATGTCGTTCAGCCCTCCATCGCCCCAACCAGCGATTTGGCAGCGCATTCCGCCTATTCGTTACGACCCAATGCATTAGGCAAGGTAGTGCTGCGGAAATGGGTTGTCTGGCTAAAAAACCTCTGGGCTTTTCGTCGATAGCCATCGTTAGACTGGCGGCAAAGCAAGTAAGTTTAGCCAGGTTCCGCTTTTACCCCTGTGGTTTCCCCACCAACTGCCCTAAGGAGTGTTTCCATGAACCGTCGTGTTCTTCTTCCGGCGATGGCTGCGATGGCCCTGTTGGTTGCCACCTCCGCCAACGCCCAGGCTGGCTGGTTCCGCGGATTGTGTGGTTCGTCGTGCGAGCCGGCTTGTTGTGAGCCCGCCTGCGCCCCCGTGTGCGATCCGTGCTGCAGCCCCGGCCTGTTGGCGAAGCTTCGTGCCAAGTTGCAGTGCTGCAAGGCAAGCTGCTGTGAGCCCGCTTGCTGCGAGCCGGCCTGTGCCCCCGCGGCTTGTGCCCCCGCAGCCTGTGAGCCGGCTTGCGCCCCGGCCTGCGAGCCCTCGTGCTGCGATCCGTGCTGTGGCCCGAACATTATCCAGCGGCTTCGCGCCAAGCTGCAGTGCTGCCGAGCGACTTGCTGTGAGCCCGCCTGTGCTCCGGCTTGTGCGCCCGCCGGTTGCTGCAACTAACCTGCCGCGAGAGGCAAAGCAACCTCCTTTCGTGAACGACCAACGGCCCGCCTCGTGTACGCATGAGCGGGCCGTTGGCGTTTTCTTGTCCCACAATCCCGATCAGCCGGGCAGCCAAGATCGCGCTGCGGGTGGACGCCGCCGCAAACCGATCACCGGCAGCCGAGGGTGATTCGCTTGGGCGTTTACCAGGCCTTGGTAATGCCCGGCATGGCGGCCGGATAGCTTCCGTCGGCGTCGGGCAGGACCGGCGGCTCGGCGTCGAGACTGTACTGCTGTGGGCCGAGCCTCACTTCCGACTGCGTCGCTTCATCCCACGTTACGAGGTTGCCGCTGTATGTTGCCATGCGGCCCATCACCGCCGTCATGCTGCTGGTCGCGCCGTAGTCCCCTTCACAGCGATACGGTCCGTCGCCGCGGATACTGGCAACCAGGTCGAGGTGCTCTTGCTGGTACGGATTCGCGCCGGGCTCGCGGCGGCGGCGGAGATCGCGGGGCGTGAGTTTGCCGAAGCCCCAGGGACCGCTGCCGAGAGTGACCGATTCCTTCGTACCGTGGATGTTGTCGGAGACTTGCACCCAGGTCGCCGCTTGCTGACGCGCTTGGGCGAACAGCCGCACGCCGCCAGGGTATTCGAACTCCACGGCGTGGTGATCCCAGAAGGTGCCGTTGCCGGGGCCGAAACGGACCTGTCGGCCCCCCATCCCCTGCGCCCGCACCGGATGGTCGTCCATCACCCAGTTCGCCACATCGATCTCGTGAGTCGACTGTTCGACGATATGATCGCCGCAAAGCCACGCGAACATTCCCCAGTAGCGAAGCTGATACTCCATTTCGCTCATGCCGTCCGGTTTGGTCTGCCCGGCGCGGCCTCCGCCCATCACGTTGAAATAGGTCCGCAAGAAAAGCACCTCGCCGATCTCTCCGTCGCGAATCCGCTGGATGCCCTCCAGATAATTGCTCTGATGGCGGCGTTGTAATCCCACCACGACCGAGAGCTTCCGCCGCCGGGCTTCCTCATTGGCCGCCAGCAAGGCCCGGTAGCCTGGGGCGTCGATGCAACAGGGCTTTTCCATGAAGACGTGCTTTCCCGCCGTCACGGCGGCTGTGTACTGGTCGGGCCGGAAGTGGGGCGGCGTCGCCAGCAGGACAAGATCCACTTCCGTCTGGAGCACGTTGCGATAGGCATCGAACCCGAAAAACTGCCGCTGGTCCGGCACGTCGATCTTCGGTCGCAACTCGTCGTATTTCGTGAGATTGGCAAGGCTCGCTTTCGCTCGGTCCGCGAAAAGGTCGGCCACGGCGATCAGCTTCACGGAGTCGGCCGCGAGCAACGATTCCCGGCAAGCGCCGGTGCCGCGATTTCCGCAGCCGATCAGCGCGATCTTGACCGTATCGCTGCCCGCACCGTGCGCGAAGCGGGCAACACTGAACCCCGCGGCCAGCGCGGCGGCGGAGCCTGCCCCATGAGATGGCGGAGTGTTACGGTGCTGCGAGAGTTGGTTGGGCATGGCAGGCGTGTCCTCGGTTGAGCGGGGGCGTTGGGTTTCCGAAAAGCGTGTGCCGTTCATTCTAAACAACCACTCGACATCGTGCGAACGCGAGGAAAGGGGGCGTGCTTGTTGTCGGACCTATTGGACGGTAGGATAGCGGTTTTGGTCGAGCGAAACGCCGCGGGTCGTTTCGCCGTCGCGGTTACCCTTTCCTTTACTCGTATGCGTTAGCCGCAATTCCGCAACAGGGGGGTGTCCGGTGAAATCATCGTTCGATCCCAACTGCCAACTCCTGGCCGCCCAGTATCTGCGCAGACAATGCAAGCAGTTGTCCGGCCAGATCGACGGTCTCCGCGACGGCAGCGATATCGAGTCGGTCCACCGGGCCCGGGTGGCGTCGCGGAGGATGCGAGCGGCGTTGGGTATCTTTCGCGATTGTTTTCCCGATGCCAATTTGGCGCGCTGGCAAAAACAAGTGGGCAAGCTCACTAAAGGGCTCGGCAAGGCACGCGACCTCGATGTGCAGCGAGAGTATCTCGTCGGCGCGTTGTCCCGGTTGCAGCAGCCCGAGAGTTTTTCCGGCATCGCCCGGCTGCTGGTCCGCACGGAACTCGCGCGCGACAAGCGGCAATGGAGGGTGTGCGATGCCGTTGACCGTCTCGGGCAGAGCGGCGTCGTCACGGAGATGCTTTCGGCAACCAAGGCCGTGCTGAAGGGCCCGGACGACGAGGTCAGTGTGAGCAGCCCCAGCGTACTTGGTTTGGCGAGTGAGCATATTGGCGGACGTCTGGCCGAATTGCTCGCCTACCAAACAAGCCTCGAAGATCCCCACGATCTCCGGCAGCACCACGCCATGCGGATTGCCGCCAAGGGCCTGCGCTACACGATGGAGGTCTATAAGCCGTGCTACGGCGGGCGATTGGACGACAGCCTCAATGCCGTGAAGCAGATCCAGACGCTGTTGGGCGATCTTCACGACTGCGACGTTTGGATTGAACGTCTGCCGCTCATGCTGGAAAAAGAGCGGGTACGCATCGTCCGTCGCTATGGACATGCCGGCCCGCTGGAACGGCTCGAACCAGGCGTTCGGCATCTGTTCGACGAGCGCCGGCAGCAACGGCAATCGCTGTTCTGTCAACTCCAGGATTTCTGGCGCGAGCAGGCCGAGTGCGGCACGTGGGAGAGGCTCGAGGCAGTCGTCCGCGGTGACGAGGCGGCAGCGCCGACGTCACGGCCGACCATCCGCATGGACATGCCGCCGGCAGAGTCGCCCGCCCCTGCGCCGGCAACGGCGCCGGTGGGCGCGATGGAGTGCAGTACCAATGACCGGGCGGACATCTGACGACGTTTCCATGAAGGCCCCGACCGAAGAATCCGCCATGCCATCGAGCGATAAGGAGAAAGTCGCACGCGACTCGGCGAGGACCGTCGCGGCAATCGACGTGGGCTCGAATTCGCTGCGGATGGTCATTGCCGAAGTGCTCGCCGAGGGAAGTGTGCATGGGCTGGAAACGCTTCAGCGAGCGGTTCGGCTGGGCCAGGACACCTTTCGACGCGGCCGGCTGGGCGGGGAAACGCTCCGCGCCGCCATGGCGATCCTCCGCGACTACAAGCATTTGCTCGATCTCTATCGGGTCGAGCGGGTCCGCGCCGTGGCCACCAGCGCCATCCGCGAAGCCCGCAACGCCGATACCTTTCTCGATCGGGCCTATATGACCACCGGCTTGAACTTCGAGGTGATCGACACTTCGGAGGAGAGCCGACTTACCGTCTCGGCCGTTCGCCAGGCGGTGGCCGGTGCGATCGAGGTCGGCCGACAGAAGACGCTGATTGTCGACGTCGGCGGCGGCAGCACGCTGCTGACGCTGCTGGAGAACGGCGAAATCGCCACGGCGCAGAGCCTGCGGCTGGGGTCCGTTCGCATGTTGGAAATGCTCACCAGCAGCGAGGATCCGCCGGAACGGACCGCGGAATTGCTCCGCCACCATATCGCCAACGTGATCGGGGCGGCCCGCGGCTCGCTGCCGCTGAAGACGGTTGAAGCGCTGGTCGCAGTGGGCGGCGATGCCCGCTTCACTGCCCGGGAGATCGGCAAGTCGACCGCGTCGGCCAATCTTTGGGCCGTCAGCCGCAAGGAGTTCGACAAGCTGGTGGAACGCTGCGACCGCCGCAGCGAAGAGGAACTCAGCCGGGAATACGGGTTGCCGTATGCGGAGGCCGAGACCCTCACTCCGGCGCTATTGGTCTATCAGAAGATCTTCCATCTCACCCGCGCCAAGCAAATGATCGTCTCCTGCGCTTCGATGCGCGACGGCCTGGTGCTCGAGTTGGCGCGGCAGGTGACCGGCGAGGAAGACACGGCGATCATCGAAGGCGTCATCCACTCCACGATGGCAATTGCCGAGAAGTATCGAGTCGATCCGGACCATGCCCAACAAGTCTCGGATCTTTCGGTTCGGCTGTTCGACGAGATGCAGGCCGACCACCGACTTCTTCCCCGCTATCGCTTGCTGATCCGCCTGGCGGGACTGTTGCACGAGGTGGGCGGCTTTGTCAGCAGCCGCTCCCACCACAAACACAGCTACTACCTCATCGCCAATTCGGAGATTTTCGGGCTCAACCGCATCGAGACGGAAATCGTCGCCCATGTCGCGCGATACCACCGCCGCAGCGGCCCCAAGCCGTCGCATATCGAGTACATGTCGCTGCCGCGGGAACTGCGGGTTGTCGTCAGTAAACTTTCCGCGATTCTGCGCGTGGCCGACGGCGTCGCCCGCGGCCAGATCCGCAACATGGCCGACTTGCATTTCCGCCGCATGGATGATGAACTGTTGATCCTTGTGCCGGGGGTGACGGATTTGATCCTCGAACAGCGGGCACTCCGGCTCAAGGGCGACATGTTCGACGACGTTTTTGGAACGAGAATTCGGCTGGAGGAGGCGTAGTTCGAGCGAGATGTCTACGGAAAAGCAAGAACTGAGTTCGCCGGAGCTGTTCATTAACCGCGAGTTGAGCTGGTTGGAGTTCAACGACCGCGTGATGCAGGAAGGGCTCTCGGAGGACGTGCCTCTGCTGGAGCGGTTGAAGTTTCTGGCGATCGTCAGTTCGAATTTGGATGAGTTCTTCATGATCCGGGTGGCGGGCCTCACGCAGCAGCGCTCCGCGGGCGTTCGCCGCCGCGATCCGGCGGGCATGACGCCCACGCAGCAGCTCGCCGAGATCAGCCGCCGCTCGCATCGGATGGTCGCGGAGCAGACCGAAGGGATCCGGCAGGTGCTGGCGCGGTTGAAAAAGCACGGCATGCACGTGATCGAACCGCCGCTGTGGAGCAGCGAGCAAGCGAGGTTCCTGCGGTCGCACTTTTCGCGGGAAATCCAGCCGGTGCTCACACCGCTGGCGATCGAGGCAATGGATCCGGCGCCGCTGTTGCCGGGTCTGCGATTGCACGTGGCCGCGGTGATTGCCTCGCCTGACGGTGAGGAGCCGGCCCAACGGATCGCGGTGATCCCGGTGCCCGGCCAGTTTACCCGCTTCATTGCCGTGCCCGGCGAGGAGGGGCTTCACTTGGCTCGCGTCGAGGATGTGATTGCCGACAGCGTGGGGCGGCTCTATCCGGGCCGCGAAGTGCTGGCGACGGCGGTCTTCCGGATCACCCGCGACGCCGACATCGCCATCCAGGACGACGATGCCAGCGACCTGCTGCAAACGGTCGAAGAAGCCGTCCTGGCGCGGCGGCGGCGGTCGGCTATCCGATTGGAAATCTCCGCCCGGCCTGATGCGCGGATCAAACAGTGGCTCAAGCAATGGCTGCAAGTGCGCAGCGACGACATCTACGAAATCGAGGGCATGCTCGACGCCTCGGCCCTGATGGAACTGGCCACCCGTAGCGGCTTCGAGGCCCACAAGGCCCCCGACTGGCCGCCGCAGCCTCCACGCGATCTGATCGACGCGGAAGATCTCTGGCAAACGCTTCACGAACGAGACGTGCTGCTGTTTCATCCCTACGAGAGTTTCGATCCGGTGGTCCAGATGGTCCGTCTCGCCGCGGAGGATCCCGGCGTGCTGGCGATCAAGCAAACGCTCTATCGCACCAGCGGCGATTCACCGATCGTACGTGCGTTGGAATTGGCCGCGGAAAATGGCAAGGAAGTCACCGTCCTGGTGGAATTGAAGGCCCGCTTCGACGAAGCGCGCAACGTCACCTGGGCGCGTCGCCTGGAAGACGCCGGCTGCCATGTCATCTATGGAATTGCCGGCTTCAAAACCCACGCCAAGGCGCTGTTGATCGTCCGCCGTGAATCGCCACGGATCCGCCGTTACGTGCATCTCGCCACAGGCAACTACAACGATAAGACGGCGCGGCTTTACTCGGACGTGGGCATGATGACCTGCGACCGCGATATCGCGGCCGACGTGGCCGCGTTTTTCAACCTGCTCACCGGTTACTCCGAAGCGGTCGGCTGGTCCAAACTGACCGTCGAGCCGGGCCTTCTCAAACAGAAGTTCGTCGATCTGATCGATCGGGAGATCCAGGTGTCAACCCCCGAGCGACCCGGGCTGATCATGGCCAAGGTGAATTCGCTGCAGGACAAAGACATCTGCCGCGCCCTCTACCGGGCAAGCCAGGCCGGCGTGAAGGTGATGCTCAATATTCGCGGCATCTGCTGCCTGCGGCCGGGTGTGGAGGGGGCTTCTGAGAACATCGAGGTCCGTTCCATCATCGACCGTTATCTGGAACACGCCCGTGTCTTCTACTTCCGCAACGGCGGCCACGACGAGGTCTACTTGTCTAGCGCCGACTGGATGCGTCGCAACTTGGACAACCGCCTGGAAATCATCTTTCCGGTGACCTCGCCGAACCTCCGCCGGCGTCTGATCGAGATCCTCAACACCTACTTTGCCGACAACGTCAAAGCCCGCCGCTTGGGCGCGGACGGCACCTATGAGCGGGTCACACACAAGGGGCCGCGCGTCCGCGCCCAAGAGAAGTTCTACAAAGAAGCGGTCGAAGCGGCCCGTGCGGCCGAGCAGTCGACGATTCGTTTCCAACCGCTTACCCGTCCACGGGATTGACTCGCTGGAGAAACTCGGATGGATTGCCCGCAACCGGTCGGCGCCCGCTGTGCCCTCAGCTATGTCGTTATCCCAGCCCGACTTGCTTCCACGCGGCTTCCGCAAAAGCTGCTGTTGAGCGACACGGGCAAACCGCTCATCCGGCACACGTACGAAGCGGCATCGCGGGCGACGCGGCCGTCGGGTATCTGCGTGGCCACCGACCATGAGGAAATCCTCCGGGCTGTGGAAGCCTTCGGCGGCATGGCCAGAATGACGAACCCGCAGGCGGCCTGCGGCACCGACCGCGTGGCTGAAATCGCCGCGGATATGCCGGACGTTGACATCTTCGTCAACGTCCAGGGGGACGAGCCGGAATTGGCCGGCACGTCGATCGATCTCGTGGTGAGCCTGCTGGAAGAGGCACCCGACGCGGTGATGGCAACGCTGGCCACGCCGATCCGCCGTCGCGACCAGCTCGAAGATCCGGCGTGCGTGAAGGTCGTGTTCGGCGCCGGAGGCCGGGCGCTCTATTTCAGTCGCAGCGTGATCCCTCATCCCAGGGAGTGGAACGACCTGCTCCTTGCAACGGATCCGCCCCACTTCTTTCAACACGTCGGGCTCTACGCGTACCGTCGCGAATTTCTCCTGCGGCTGGCGGCGATGCCGCAATCGCCACTGGAGAAAACCGAGAGGCTCGAGCAGCTTCGCGTGCTGGAGGCGGGCTACGGGATCCTCGTGGGCGTTGTCGATGAGCCGACATTCGGCATCGACACCCCCGCCGATTACCGAGCGTTTGTCGAACGGCACCGGCGCGGCTAGAATCATCTCTTTGTGCATTGCGCCAAGCAGTCCGGCTGCTGGCATCACCCCTGTAGAGGTTCTAAGGTGTTGCGAATTGGTCGTTCAACCGCAGTGCCCAACGGGCCGCGCGCCGGTGACCGACAGCCGCGCCGCCTTCCACCCCACGCGCGGCCCGTTGGGCACTGCGGTTAAACGACCTTTACGGGGGTGGCTGCTGGTATCCAGCAGCGGCTGACGGTGCGGCAGCAGAGCCGCAGCTGTCGGGTTTTTGCACGATCCATGGATCCAGGAC
Organism: Rhodopirellula sp.; assembly: GCA_012728855.1. GTDB lineage: Bacteria > Planctomycetota > Planctomycetia > Pirellulales > Thermoguttaceae > JABWBD01. The sequence continues at coordinate 29,117 of JAAYEH010000299.1, forward strand.
GGCAAGTATCGATGACCAAACATATCTTCGTGACGGGGGGGGTGGTAAGCTCCCTCGGAAAAGGGCTGACCAGCGCTTCGATTGGTATGGTCCTTGAGCACCGTGGTTTGCGAGTCCGGCTACAGAAGCTCGATCCGTATATCAACGTCGATCCTGGCACGATGAGCCCTTACCAGCACGGCGAAGTTTACGTGTTGGACGACGGCAGCGAGACGGATCTCGACCTGGGCCACTACGAGCGGTTCACCAACAGCCCCCTGACGCGGCAGAGCAACTACACCACCGGGCAAATCTACCAGTCGGTGATCCACAAGGAGCGCCGCGGCGAGTTTCTCGGGCAAACGGTCCAGGTGATTCCCCATATTACCAACGAGATCAAAGCGGCTGTGGCCAAGATCGGTGGTGAAGACGTCGACGTGGTGATCACGGAGATCGGCGGGACGGTGGGCGACATCGAAAGCCAGCCGTTTCTCGAGGCGATTCGGCAGTTTTCCCTCGATATCGGCAAAGAGAACTGTCTTTACATCCACCTCACGCTCGTTCCTTATCTCAAAGCGGCCGCGGAGTTGAAGACCAAGCCGACGCAACACTCCGTCGGACAACTCCGCCAGATCGGCATCCAGCCGGACATCTTGATCTGCCGGACCGAGCGGTCGCTCAGCCGCGACGACCGGGCGAAGATCGCGTTGTTCTGCAATGTGCCGGTGGAGGCCGTGATCGAGGAAAAGGATAAGGATTTCTCGATCTACGAGGTGCCGCTGAGCCTGGTGGATCACGGGCTGGACGACCTCATTGTGCGAAAGCTGGGCCTGAAGGCCGGCACGCTCGAACTGGACGACTGGCGCGAGCTGGTACACCGTCTTCGCAATCCCCAACACGAAATCAGCATCGCGGTGGTAGGCAAGTACTCCGAGCACCGGGATGCCTACAAGTCGATCTACGAGTCGCTCGACCATGCGGGGATCGCCAATGGTGCGCAGATCCGCATCCAGCGGATCCACAGCGAGTCGGTGGAACGCGAGGGCCCCGAACGGCTGTTGAGTGGAGTGGACGGCATCCTCGTTCCAGGTGGTTTCGGGGAGCGCGGCATCGAGGGGAAGGTAGAAACCGTCCGCTTTGCGAGGCAGCGAGCGATTCCGTTCTTCGGAATATGTCTGGGCATGCAGTGCGCGGTGGTCGATTTTGCCCGCAATGTTTTGGGATTGCAGGGCGCGAATTCCACCGAGTTTGACAAGAACAACCCGCATCCGGTCATTTGTCTCTTGGACGAGCAGAAGACGATTACCGACAAGGGCGGCACCATGCGGCTGGGGGCCCAGCCGGCGTTGCTCGCCGACGGCAGCCGGGCGGCGCAGTGCTACGGTGGTCAGGAGATCTCCGAGCGCCACAGGCACCGCTATGAATTCAACAACGCCTATCGCCAGCAGTTCACCGAAGGCGGCATCCTGTTTTCGGGCACCAGCCCGGACAAAACCCTGGTCGAAATCGTGGAAATCCCCGACCATCCGTGGTTCGTAGCGGTGCAGTTTCATCCGGAGTTCAAGTCGCAGCCGACCCGCCCGCACCCGCTGTTCGAGGCATTTGTTGCCGCCGCCGTCGAGCACCGCAACGGCCCTTCCAGCCGCGTGGCCAAGCCTGATGCCGCCGGCCAGCGGGACAGCGAAACGCAGGGCTCGGACGTAGCAGAGGAAACGTGACCGTGAGCAACCCGAACGATTCTCAAGACAAGAAGATCATTATCGACGAGGACTGGAAGAGCCAGGTCGAGGCGGAAAAAGAAGAACTACAGCGCAAGCAGCGTTCTCAGGCTGCCGATCCGCCTAAGGCGACAGCGGCGGAGTCCGGTCCGCTGCCGGCGCCGACGTTTACTTTCTTGATCACTACGCTGGGGCTGCAGACCATGGCCGCCCTCGGCCAGATTCCGAACCCGCTTTCCGGCAAGACGAAAGTCGCGCTCGCGCAAGCGAAGCACTTGATCGATATGCTGCAGATGCTCGAAGAGAAGACGCAGGGGAATCGGACCACAGAAGAATCGGCCGTTCTCGACGATTTGCTGCACGAAGCGCGAATGACTTACGTCGCTCGCGTGCAGCAACCCGCTGAGTCGGGCTCCAAGTAATCTGGCGGCTAGTTTTTGAAAAACGCCGATGCCCGGCCCGGAAAAAGGTGGCCAGTCCCTGGCCAACGAACCTTCCGTGGTGACTTGCATCCCTACCGGGTGACACGAGCCGGGGAATCCAACACAGAGTTCTCCGGACCGGGCATGGCGATGTCGGTTCAAGACGAAAGCTGATCGAAAAGTCGACGGAACTTAGGGACGCGTCTTTCGAGGTATTTGAGCCAGGCCGGCGGATTCCAAATCTCCACGCAGACTGCGGCACCCACGACCAAAACTTCTCCGCCGGGCTCCACTTGCAGGAACTCCCGGAACCCTTCCGGGATCAATAACCGTCCACGCCCGGCCAGTTGCACCGGCCGGTGCCGCGTGGAGAGTAATCGCCCCAAGAGTTGCACCTGGCTGAGTTTGCCTTCGAGTTTTCCCGCCCGCATCTTCTGCCGAATCAATTCCACTCCCTGATCCAACTTCTCTTGCCAGAGGGGAGCGGACCACAGACTCAGACACCCGGGTCGCTCCTTAGCCAAAATGCAGTCGGTGGAATTGGCCACCAGTAGGTCCCCCAACTCGCCGGGAATCGACAGTCGATATCGCTCGTCGAGAGTCCGCTGATACTCGCCGAGGATGAAGGCTTGCGATTCGGGCATCGATGGTCATGTCGGGTCGGGGCTTCCCTAAAGGCGGGTCCGTCCTCGAACGTCTCTTCAGTTCCGTCAGTGCGGAATGGGCTGTTTTCCCACCAGACCTGCAAGTTCAAGCCAAGTATTGGGCAGTCATTCCACGCATCGAGTTTACCTAATGCAAACCGTTTTGCAAGCGCCCCGAGACGACTTTTTCCAGAAATTTTTGATGCGGGGGATTGGCCGGAATGCCGGGGATGTGCGGCTTGGGCAATTCCGCTGGTCCGGGCAGGCAATGGCCGTGCAGGCAGAGTGCTGAGTGACTCGTCATATCCAACCACGGAGTGCCTAGACTACACTCCGCGCGGCGTTACTCGCCCGTCGCCCCCATCCCACCGAGCGTCGACTTGCGGCGGAGGATGTGGTGATAGTGTTGCGCAAACCGGTGAGCTTCGTCGCGGACGTACTGCAGCAGTCGCAGCGCATACGAATGACGGCTGAGCCGAATCGCATCCGTGCCGCCCATCGCGAAGATCTCCTCCTCGCGTTTGGCGAGCGAGATCACCATGGGCGGATCGATCTGAAGGCTCGAGAAAGCATCCAGCGCCGCGGAAAGCTGTCCCTTTCCGCCGTCGATCAGTAAGATGTCGGGAAAGACCTGCCCTTCATCCTTCAGCCGCTGAAACCTTCTCGCCACCACCTCGTAGATGCTCGAGAAATCGTCGACTCCTTCGACGTTGCGGATCCGGAACCGTTTGTAGCCCGGTTTGAAGGGAAGCCCGTCGATGAATTGCACGAGGCTCGCCACGGTTTCCGAGCCGGCGAGGTGGGCGATATCGACCCCTTCGATCGTCCGCGGTCTCTCGGGCAGGTGCAATACTTTCTGCAGCCCGGCCAGGCCGCGCCGGGGATCGATGGGAAAAACCTCCGGCTGCACGTGCTTGTCGAGTTCACCGCGCTGGTCGAGTGTCTCCAGTAGTCGGATCTCATCGCGGAGCCGCGCCGCCTCCTCAAAACGCAGTACTTTGGAAGCGATGGACATTTCCTGCCGCATCTCTTCCAACAGCGATCGTTTATTCCCCTCGAGAAACTTCTGCAAGCGGTGAATGTCCTTGCGGTAATGCTCTTTGGAAATCCGCAGCGCGCAGGGGGCCGTACACTGATGGATCGAAGCCAGCAGACAGGGCCGGAACCACCGCCAACGTTGATCTTCTTCCTGGATGTCGAGCGAACAGGTGCGGAACTTGAAAATCTTCTGGAGCACCTGCAACGCGCCGCGGAGCCCGCGAACGTTGGCGAAGGGGCCGTAGAGTTTCGTGCCCCGCGACTTTGGCTCGCGGGTGATCTCCACGCGGGGGAACTCCTCGCGGATGTGGACTTCCAAATAGGGAAAGGTCTTGTCGTCCTTGAGATCCTGGTTGAATTTCGGCTGGATGTCCTTGACGAGCCGAGCTTCAACCAGCAGCGCATCAACCTCGCTCTCCGCTTCCAGATAGTCGATGTCGCGGATTTCCTGAACCAGTCGTGCGGTGCGGGGTTCTTCGGCAGCGGCCTTGAGGAAATAGCTGCCGGCCCGGTTCCGCAGATCCTTGGCCTTTCCCACATAAATCACGCGCCCTGCATGGTCTTTCATCAGATAGACCCCCGGCGAGTGCGGGAAGGATCGGACCTTCTCAGCAGCGAAGGAGTTGTCGTCGGGCATGGCTGGTTCGGGCATGGTCGGTTTCCGGAGAAAGGCGGCGACTCGCCATACCGCTATTATACATGGTCGTCCGGCTTTCCAACCTGACTTGAATACCGTGTCAGGCTGGAACGCCTGACGACCATTCGCGTCTGGCGATTCGCCGCGTCGCAAAGTACCATGCATGGATGCGAGACTTGCTGAAACCGATGCTGCTGGTGGTGGTCGTTCTGCTGATCCCCATCCTGCCGTTCCTTGGCTTCGGGCCTTGGTTCGAACAGTTCGTCGAGCGTCAGCTTCGTCAGGGTCTTCCGCCCACAGTCGTCGCAGCCGCAGTCGTTGGACTGCTTTCCACGGACATCTTCCTGCCGGTCCCATCGAGCGTCGTGAGCACGGTGGCCGGCAACGCCCTGGGCATCCCGGCCGGCGCTGCGGCATCCTGGCTGGGGATGACGCTGGGAGCCAGCTTCGGCTTCGCGCTGGCCAGAGCATTTGGCCGCCCGCTGGCCCTTCGCTTTGCCGGCGGAAACGACCTCGCTCGGGTCGACCGGGCAAGCGACCGCTTTGGACCGCTCGTGGTGGTCTTGGCCCGGCCGGTGCCGGTGCTGGCCGAGGCAAGCGTGCTGTTTCTGGGGACGACGCGGCTCGCCTGGCGGCCGTTTCTCCTGGCGGTCATACTCAGCAATCTCGGCATCGCGATGGTTTATGCCGCCTTGGGCGGCCTGGTGCAACTGCCGACCGCGCTCGTCGCCTCGATCGCACTTCCGCTTGCCGCCGCGGCGGTGGCACGATGTTGCTGGCCGACGGAAAAGAAAGGATGACCGTGTCCGAACACCTGCTCGACTCGGGCGACGCTTCGCTCTACGACGTGGTTACCCACAGCGAAGGCCCCCAGGGCAAACTTCCGCTCACGCCTGAACTGCTCCGCAATCGCCCCAGCGGCGATCTGTTCGGCATGACGCAGGATGCCGGCATGGGCTGGCCGCCCGCGGCCGTGGCCGGGCCGCAGTACGTCTTGCTGAGCACACTCGGCGGACTCCGCGGCGCCGATGGCCGCCCGGTCGCGCTGGGTTGGCACACCGGCCACTACGAACTCGGCATGGCGCTGGCGGCGGCAGCCGAAGAGTTTCGTCGCGCCGGGGCGGTTCCTTACTGCGGCTATTGCACAGACCCATGCGACGGTCGCACGCAAGGCACCGCCGGGATGTTCGACAGCCTTCCCTACCGCAACGATGCCGCGGTGATCTTCCGCCGGCTTGCCCGTTCGATCCCAACCGCCCGCGGTGTGCTCGGCGTCGCCACCTGCGACAAGGGACTGCCGGCGATGATGATGGCGCTGGCGAGTTTTCGCGATCTGGCCTGTGGCCTCGTGCCCGGCGGTGTCACGCTGCCGCCCACCGTCGGCGAAGACACCGGCAAGATCCAATCAATCGGAGCGCGGTTCTCACGAGGCGAGATGTCGCTGGAGGAAGCGTCGCTGGAAGGCTGCCGGGTCTGCGCCTCCCAGGGCGGCGGATGCCATTTCCTCGGCACGGCGGCCACCTCGCAAGTCGTCGGGGAAGCCTTGGGGCTGACCTTGCCGCATGCGGCGCTGGCGCCGTCCGGCCAGGCGATTTGGCGCGACATGGCCTCGCGGACGGCCCAGGCAGTGATGGCGATGGATCGGCGACGTCTGAAGATCCGGGACGTCGTGACCGATGCCTCGGTCCGCAACGCGATGGTTGTTTTTGCCGCATTCGGCGGCTCGACGAATCTCCTGCTCCATCTGCCGGCGATCGCCCACGCCGCCGGATTGCATCGCCCCACGATCGACCAATGGACCGACGTGATCCGCCGCGTGCCCCGCCTGGTGAGCGTGTTGCCCAACGGGCCGGTGAATCATCCCACCGTTCGCGTCTTCCTGGCTGGCGGCGTGCCCGAAGTCATGCTGCACCTGGCTCGTCTCGGCCTGCTGGATCTGGACGCGATCTCCATCAGCGGATGCAGCGTGCGCGACGTGCTGGCATGGTGGGAAACGTCTCCTCGCCGCACGGCTTTGCGGCAGCGCTTGCGGCAATGCGACGGCGTCGACCCCGACGATGTGATCTTCACGCCCGACCGCGCCGGCGAGTTGGGAGTGACCAGCACGCTCTGCTTTCCACGAGGGAATCTTGCTCCGGAAGGCGCGGTCATCAAGTGTACGGCGATCGATCCATGCGTCGTCGATACCGACGGAGTCTACCGTAAGACCGGCCCGGCGAGAGTGTTCGTCCGCGAGGCCGACGCCATCGCCGCGGTCAAAGGGACCGCCGGTTGTCCGATCGAGCCGGGCGACGTGATCGTGCTCATCGGCCGCGGTCCCATCGGCTCGGGAATGGAGGAGACTTTTCAGCTTACCTCGGCGTTGCGCTATCTTTCTTGGGGTCGCGAAGTGGCGCTGTTGACCGACGCCCGTTTCTCCGGCGTGAGCACCGGCGCCTGCATCGGCATGGTCGGCCCCGAAGCGCTGGCCGGCGGCCCGCTGGGAAAGGTCCGCGATGGCGACCGCATCCGCATCGTGATCGACCGAAATCGCCTGGAAGGCACCGTCGACCTCGTCGGCGACTGTCAACGGCCGTTCGGTCCGGAGGAAGCCGCCCGTCTGCTGAGCGAGCGCCCGCCGCATCCCGACCTCTCACCCGATCCGGCCCTGCCCGACGACACGCGTTTGTGGGCGGCCCTCCAGCAACTCGGCGGCGGCACGTGGGGCGGTTGCGTGTTCGACGTCGAGCGGATCCTCGATGTGGTTGCCGGCCTGGAGAGGAAACAACGGCCCACAAGACGTTTGGTCGAATGTATCCACGGGGTAATTCCTTTGGATCGAGGATTTGGAGTGCGCACGACTTGTCGTCGCTTTCTTTCTCTTTCATTTTCTTCTCTTCTTTCCTCTCTCTCCGACCGGCGCAGGGCGGGATCAGGAAAGAAAGGAAATTGAGCAAAGAAAGCGGTGACAAGTCCCGCGCACTTCAAAGCGATGGTGAACTGGCGGCCTTTGTGCAGCAACTGACGAACACCCACGTGAAGCGATGGAAGGAACACCGTCACGAGATCGGTTTCACACCACCTGTACCAAGGGCGGTAAAAGTCGTTCCCTGTGGAAAGCGACGAGTACTTTTGTCGGGTCGTTCGGTACGTTGAGCGAAACGCGTTGCGGGCGAACCTCGTGGCGCGTGCGGAACTTTGGCCCTGGTCAAGTCTGGCTCTTGCAGGCCGTGCGACTCCGGTGGCAGGTTGGATTCACGCTTGGCCGCTGCGTCGGCCTGCGGATTGGCTGGAATCGGTAAACCGCGGCAAGACCGAATCGGAACTGGCTGCGACTGGCCAGTGCGTGAATCGTGGCTGTCCATACGGCAGCGCCGATTGGATAACGGCGACCGCAAGGCAATTAGGACTAAATAGACTTGCGCGATTCTGGGAGGCTGAGGTAAAACAGGGACTCGCAATCACTTACGTCGTTTGGCCTCACAAGCCAGTGAAAGGAGTCCCTGATGGAATTGTGGAAGAGAGTTCAACAG
>JAAYEH010000300.1 GCA_012728855.1 Rhodopirellula sp.
CGTCCAGACGCCGGATGCGGATCTCGTAATCCCGCGGGTCGATTTGCACCAGCATTTCCCCGGCGCGGAAGAAGCCGGTGTTCTTGACCGCGCCGGCCACCTCGACCACGCTGCCGGGAACCCGGGCTGCCAGCGTGGTGGCGGTCCGCGGCAGCACCTGCCCCTGGCTGCGAAGGGAGAAAACAGCAGGACAGCCGTCCACCGTGACCGCCTCGACTACGGGTAGATCGGGAGCGAGTTCCCGTTCCGGAAGGACGGGCTTGGTGAGTATCAGCCACCGTGCGGCGGCGATGCAGACAACCACCGTGGCAATCGGCAAAACTGCTTTGAGAACCAGCCCGCTTATGCGGACCAACCGATTCATAAATCACCTCTTGTTCGGCTCTTCCGGATGCGGGTAATCGGAAAACTGATCCGCATGGGCCTCCTTGAATCGCCACCAGCAGGTTACCAAAGCGGTCAAGGCGGTCATCAGCAGCGCAGGATGAAGATTGCCGCCAAGCACGCCTTCCTGCTGGGCCTTGCAGATTCGCTCGATCACCAGGGGGCAGAGCTTCTCGATGCCTGGCCACAGGGTGCGGTCTCCTTCGGGCCGCGCCCACGCGGCCCACTTGCGCGTTGCCGGGGCAGCAATGGAAAAACGTGCGGCTGGCCTCAACCAGGAACTTCGCTCCGTTCGACGAGAAACTAACTGACCGTCCGGTCAATAATAGCCTCGACGCAGATCCGATTCAAGAGCGTTGACTGGCACGCGGCAAACCACCTACCGGGGCCGCCGCATCAGCGCGGTGGAGGCAGCGTCGCACGGACGGCGCGATGCCAAAAGAAACTCTACTGCACCGATGGCGGAGGTCACGCGAGCTTTTCCATCGCTTCCATCAATTCTCGCCGTCCTTTTTCGTAATTCTGATTGCCCTGTTGCACGTTGCTTTCGCCGCAGCCGTCCCACCACACCGACGGGGAAGGATTCTCGCGCTTGCAGATCTCCTGTGTGCTGGGGATCTTTTCGAAGATCAGGCGATACAGTTCCCTGGCCTTCATCGTCGTCCCGTAGTGAAGCCCCAGTTTCTGGAGCATGTCCAGATCCCGTTTCTCGTTGGAGAGTCCTCCCGAACCGAGGACATTCACGCAGGCGTTGAGTTTCGCCACCCGGCTCGGACAGGGAGCGCACATCATCCAATCGGCGCCCTGGACCAGGGTGATGAGGATATCCGGGTTCTTGTGAAGGATGAGATCCAGGAGTTCGGGGAGATTGTCAACCTTGAGAGGCGGACGCGTGCCGCCGCCGTACTGGCAGACCGCGCAGAGCAGGATGTGCGGACGGATCGTCACTCTCGTGGCGGAGTGCAACGCGCGCAGCGACGTTTCCTTTTCGCCGGCCATCTCCTCGTCGGTGCGCGGAGGGATGATCGCTTGGATCCCTTTTGCAGCGCCTTTCTCGTAGTCGCCACTGTCGGCTTTGGGACAACCCCGCCAGGCATCCGAAGTCACAGCGGAGTAGCCGCAGATGCCGGCGGCGCTGGGGATCGTCTTGAGCACGGCGTTCAAGGCCGTGCGGGCCGGCAACGTCGTGCCCGGAGCCCAGTTCATTCGTTGCAGGATATCGAGGTCGCGCTTGCGGTTGAACTCGCTTCCTTCCGGCGTGTCGTCCTGAGGCCCCGGATGCTGGTACACGTACACGCCGCCAGCGTTCGAAGAGAGCGTGATCGGTCGGTCCGGATCTTGACGCACTGCCTCGAAGATCGCCTTGAGTTTGGGATCGGCGGGCGCAGAGGTTTCCGCCAGGGAGCAGATCATACAGAGGAGTTGGTACGGCCGGACCGCGAACCCCCTCGCGCCGTCCTCGACTTCGCCGCACCCTCCGGGCGATTGCGCCGACGGCTTGGTTTCGTTCGCCGTGGCGGCACACGCCCGGCAGGCGGTTGCCCCGCCCAAGACGGCGCTGACGGCAAGGCCTGATCCCTGTCGTAGAAACTCACTTCGAGTCATGCTGTCGTTGGTCATGAATCGGATCCTTTCCATCACCGGACTTATCCTTGAGACTCCCCGCCGTTTGAGACTCCCCGGCGGCTCAGTTCTTCTCCGGCCTCTCGACCTGGATCGGCTTGACCACCAGTTCCTCGGGGCTCGGCAATGCCGGATACTTTGCGTGCGGCTCCGTCTGATACCAGTAGGCCACGCTAGCGATATCGTCCTCAAGCGGCAGGTAACGGCCCTTGACGTCCTGGCGCCAACCGAGGGCCTGGATCGTCACCTTCAACTCCTGCTCGAAACGGATCGGATCGACAACGTGCCAGCGGTAGAGCCCAAAACGTTGTCCGGGAAGATAGATGACATCGGGCGGCAGCACTTGGGCCAGGCCGGTGTAAGGCGTGCTGAAGGTCTGGTAGAGACGCGTCTCGCGGTTCTCGAAGTTGTACGAGCCGCAGAAATAATCCTCGGTGCCGGTGCCGACGATCGTCGCCCATTGGCGGTCTTCGTCCAGAAAGAACTTGATCTCCCCCTCGCCCCACCACCCCGGGCTTCGCACTTCCCAGGCCAGATAGGTTCCCACGTACTGCCCGCGGCCCTTCACGCCGTCGAGGATCGTGTAGACGGTCTTGGCGGGCAACTTGGGTACGCGGCGGAATTGGGCGTGAAAGTAGGCGGCGTCGGCCGGCACGTCGGCGAGCGTGTAGTTGATCTGGTAGTAGAGCCGCATGTCCTTCTCGTCAAGGTTCTCCATGGTGATCTTGGCCTTCTTGCGGAAGGGCATGGTCCAGTAGCAGTTGAACGCGCTGCCCGGGTTGACGCACACGGCCAGCGAGTTGATCTGGCAATACTTGCCCCAGCCGCAAGCGAAGAAATCGCCCAGGGGAACCTCGACCGACGGCTCCTTCTCGCCGTCCCAGTAGAAGCGGAGGATGTTGAGCCGGGTTTTGTCCAGCGGCGCGGGCGTCATCCAGATCTGCTGGATCGCGCCGGAGCCATCGATCTCGGCCAGCGTGAAAGTACACTTGGCCTTGATGCTCACCGACGGCGACACTTTCCAGCCCTGGCCAAGGTCGGTGGCGGCATTCTTGCCGGTGCCCTCGGTGGCCATGCCGCCCTTGCCTTTTTCACCGGTGAAGTTCTCCGGACTGATGGATCGCGACTGGGCATCCGACATGCGGAAGAGATTCCCCATATTCATCTCCAGTCCATTGAACCCGCCGGACGCCGGCCCCTCTGCCGCCGCAACCGCACACAACGCCAGGACCGCCGCCATCGCCCACGCCAAGTGCTTCGTACCCATTGGTTTCTCCCTTGCTAATCCGTGGAACCCTTGTTGTTGCTGCGCGTCCGGGCCTATTATGGCCGGCCGTGCCGCCGAACGTAGTCCTCGATCGCATCCTCGGACAGGACGATCTGGTGGCAGTCTAAACCAAAACCCCTCTTCAGGAGAATGACAGTTGTTGAGATTCTGGCGGGCGGTTGATTTTCTTCGCCCACCTGTGCGTTGCGTGAGGGAAGAGCGGGAAGTCGGGGTACGGCTTGCTCGCTTTGCCTGCCGCGGCGGATCGGGTAGACTTGGCCATGATGCCACCACGCAGTTCAAAGGGTTTGGCGGTGTCAGACACCCGCTCTTTTCCCCGGGCCGTTGTCAATTCCTGTGAAGATAGGTTGCCGGGTGTAACGGAGGGGAAAACGAAGGGCAAAAGACGGAATATAAAGCCTTTTGTGCCAATGGTTTAGAGGGCTCGTAGCTCAGTGGTTAGAGCAGGGGACTCATAATCCCTTGGTCCGGGGTTCGAATCCCTGCGAGCCTACTTTCTAAGCTCTTTTTTAAGAAGGACTTGTGACTTTGACTGCCGACATTTTCCCTGCCCTTACGGTAGAGTTTTACCGAAAGTGTTGCTGTGGGCAACGTAGATGTCCTTTGCAGTTCGCATTACTCGTCGTCGCTTTCTTAGAGGCCCTGACAAAACGGGGATTTTGTCATGATCCGGGCTCTCCGGTATGATGTTACGGGATGACCCTCTGTCCCTTCCGGCTCCCAAGCCGCACCCTCGGACCGATCGGGCCC